>CAZVKP010000222.1:0-6044 GCA_964627635.1 uncultured Calditrichaceae bacterium
AACAGCAGCTTAAAACTATTTTTAACATCAACTCACCAAAATAACATTATTAAAATAATAATAATGATTTTATCATTTTAATAATTTATTCCCCTCATTTGCAATTATGTTGATTCTCTAACTCCTGTATAATTAATAAACATGATTATAATTTTTGCTCACTATTACGTATTAATATTAAATAATTTGTATGATACGGTGATTATAATTATACCTCATTCCCTTCCCCTTCTCCACATTGGAGAAGGGGAAGGGGGTGTAGCAATATTCAAACTGATCAAAATGCATAAATGGGGGATGGGGTTGAGGTTTGTTTTAAATTAATCTTGTATAATTATTAATTAAGCTGAACTACTAACATAATCAAATTAACAAATTATACATATTTTAGTTGTCTGGCACGCTTCCTGCATCTTATATAATAATTATATGGGATATTGTATTGGATAAGATCGCGTCACTGGATTTATTGATTATCATTTTTTATTTCGCTGTGGTTATGGGAATTGGTTTATTTTTTTCCCGGCGGAAGGGTGAAAACACCACCGGCTATTTTCTGGCGGGGCGCAATGTAGGCTGGATAGCCATTGGCGCTTCGTTATTTGCCACAAATATTTCCAGCGAGCATTTTATAGGTTTGGCTGGCTCCGGAGCAGTTTCGGGCTTGGCTGTTGGTAATTTCGAATGGATGGCGACAATATTCATCATTTTAATGGGATGGATTTTTGTACCCCTTTATCTTAAATCAGGTGTCTTTACAATTCCGGAATTTATTGGTAAACGTTTTGATAACTCCAGCCGGATGTATCTGGCTGCGCTTTCGATTGTGGCTTATATATTGACAAAATTAACGGTAACCCTGTTTGCCGGCGGACTCCTTCTGGAGGAGGTTTTGGGGTGGGATATGTATACCTCCACAGTTGTGATGGTGGTACTGACCGGTATTTATACAATTGTGGGCGGATTAGGTGCGGTCATTTACACTTCAGTGATTCAGGCGTTTTTTTTGATTGGAGGTGCAATACTTTTGACAATGCTTGGTTTAAATGAAGTCGGGGGATTTAGCGGTCTTCAGCAGAAATTACCAGCCGATTTTTTTTGTATGTTTAAATCTACTTCCGACGCAGACTTCCCCTGGACAGGAATTATATTTGGTGCGCCCATTTTAGGGGTTTGGTATTGGTGCACTGATCAATATATTGTGCAAAGGGCCTTAAGTGCTAAAAATATCAATCATGCCAGAAGCGGAACAATTCTGACTGCATTTTTAAAAATCCTGCCGGTGTTTATTCTGGTAATTCCGGGGCTCATTGCAGCGGTTTTATTTCCCGGAATTGCCGGCAACCAAGCATATCCACGATTATTGGCCAGTTCATTATTACCAGTGGGATTGAAAGGATTGGTGGTTGCCGGTTTACTTGCCGCTTTGATGTCTTCGCTTGCCAGTTGCTTCAATAGCACTTCAACCCTGTTTACAATGGATTTTTACCGATATTTTCATCCGGAAGCCTCTGACCGGAAGTTAGTATTGGTCGGGCGTCTGACCACCACAGTAATGGTCATTACCGGCGTTTTATGGATACCATTAACGAAAATTATCAGTTCCAATATGTATGTTTATCTCCAGAGCATTCAGGCATATATCAGTCCGCCAATTGCAGCACTTTTTCTGGTGGGTGTATTCTGGAAAAAAATGAACAGCACCGGGGCTATTTACTCATTGATTATTGGGAGTATTGTGGGGGCATTGCGTCTGATTTTAGAAATTTTCAGCAAACTGGGATATTTATCTTTTCCCGCCTTAGACTGGTTTGTCAGCATGAATTATTTGCATTTTGCGATTCTGTTATTTGTTTTATCAAGCGGCATTTTGATTGTCGGGAGTCTTTATTCGTCTAAAACATTTAATTTTGAGCACACGTCAACTGCCACATCCATTAACATGGGTTGGGAAATTTCCGGATCAGGGTTACCGGGACTTCGATTAGTTTCCTGGAATGGTGTAAATCTCACTTTATCCGTTATACTAATTTTAGTGCTTGTTGGACTATGGGGATATTTCTTCTAATTTGTAGAAATTATGTGAAATTGTGAACAAAAGTTGTTTTATATGCTAAATTATCAAAAATTGAAGATTATTGTTATTTCGTTAGCAAGAATTCTCACAAATTTTTGAGTTATGCGCAATTCTCATAACGAGGTAAATCTAAAGGAGAAAATAATGAAAAGAATTTGGTTTTTAATTTGTTTGGCTATTTTGACAACAAATACCATGCCGCTTTTGGCTCAAACATCTGCAAAGATTCGGGGGTTAGTGATTGACAAGCAAACAGAGACTCCCCTTCCCGGAGCTAATATTTCGCTTAAAGGAACCAGTTTTGGAACAGCTACAGATTTAGATGGTGTATTTTTTATTTCAAAAATTCCACCCGGAAATTATCAGATGGTGGTGCAATATATTGGTTACGGTGAAAAAAAATTTGATATTACTTTGGAAGAAGGCGAAACCATATCAAAGACAATTGAATTGCAATACCAAAGTATTGAGGGGGAAGAGGTGGAGGTTACTGCCCAGGCAGAAGGACAGATGCAGGCCATCAACCAGCAAATTACTTCAAGCACAATCAAGAATGTTGTCTCCGCTGCAAAAATTCAGGAATTACCGGAATCCAATGCCGCTGAGGCGGTAGGACGTTTGCCCGGCGTTTCGCTGAAAAGAGAAGGTGGAGAAGGTAATAAGGTTGTCATTCGCGGTTTATCGCCCAAATACAATAATATTCAAATTGATGGTGTCAGTATGACTGCCACGGATACTTCAAATAGAAGCGTTGACTTAAGTATGATTTCTCCCTCTATGCTGGAAGGTATTGAAGTGAGTAAAACTGCCATGGCAGATCAGGAAGCAAATAGACTTGGTGGCAGTGTAAACTTTAAATTGAGAAATGCACCTCAAAAAACAACGCTTAATCTCACAGTTCAGAGAGGATACAGCGGCTTACGGGAGGAAATAGGAAACTATCAATATATTGCAAGCGGTAGTAAGCGGTTCTTTAACAATCGGTTTGGGGTATTTCTTCAGGGCAACCTTGAGAGCGTAGACAGAAGTGATAATAATGTGTTTGCTGGCTATCAAATGCTCCATGACACTGTGACAATTGCCAATAGTCTGGGCTTTCAGGATATTAGCCGGGTAAACGAGCGAAAAAATGGTGTCTTGGTGATGGACTATAATACCCAGAATACCAAGATTAAATTATCGAATATGTATAGTAATATTGACGTAGAGTCCTATCAACGGCAAGAATTTTTAGATGCAGCAACTAGGAGTCATAACTATAACGGTATTTTTAGTGAACGGAATATGACGGTTATGGTAAATTCTTTGCGTTTGGACCAGTATATAGGTGATGTTTTAATGACTGGAAGTATCAATTATTCCAGGTCCAAGACCGATGTTCCGGAAGAATTAAGAATCGAAGCGAGTGAATCTAATGGATTCCAACGGAACTGGACCTTTGATGACGGGCCATTGAATCCTGCAGAATTTACAAAAAAAGCTGTTAATGATACATCCAATATAGATCTGACTTGGTTTAGACAAAAAGAATTTGAAACTCTGGAAGAGGAAGTTTCCGGTGATTTGAATTTTGAATGGGGACGCGATTTAGGTATTGCTGATTTTAAATTCAAGTTTGGAGGGAAATACAAGCATAAAAATAGAGATTTTGACAAGGAAGAAAATAGAGTACCACTTGGCTGGAATGATCTGGATTTAGTTCGGACTTTTCTGGCAGATGAATTTAATTTACAAAATTTTGATGTTGCTCAGGATTTCCCGTACAGACCGTTTATTGATAATAATTATGATACTGGAAATTTTTTAGCCGGGGATTTCTCTATTAATCGTGTGCCGGATATAGAAAAATTTATCGAAATTTTCCATGAAATTGAAAATTTAAAAACAGTTCGCGGAGAGAAAGTCGGCAAAACGGTTTATAGAGATTATAATGCTTCCATTCAAGGTGATTATTTTGGGGATGAAGACTATTTTGCAGCTTATTTAATGCCCACTTTCCAATTCGGTGAGTCTTTCACCTTTATCCCCGGGTTCAGGTATGAATCCAATAGTACAGATTATACGGGTCATCGGGCGAATAGTCCGGGTAAATGGAGCGATCCGTTTCCGGTTGATACTGTAAGCGCTACAAGAGAGAATGATTTCCTTTTACCCATGATCCATGCCAAGTATAAACCGAACACATGGTTTGACATACGTGCCAGCTATACTCAAACGCTTTCACGACCGGACTATCGTAGAATCATTCCCAGTTGGACCGCATGGCAAGACAACCTGACCTGGAACAATACCTCTCTGGTGCCGGCAGAGTCGAAGAACTTTGATATTTTTCTATCTTTTTATGGCAATAAATTAGGGCTTTTCACAGTAGGTGGATTTCAAAAAAGCATTAAAAATTTTATTTTTAACACCACGACCTGGATTGCCGATTCTTCTTTCCTGAGGCCCGAATGGCCAGAATCCGTGCAGAAGGGAGGAAAGGTCTTTGGATATATTAATAATCCCAACGAGGCGGATCTATTTGGATTTGAAACCGAATGGCAGTCAAATTTTTGGTTTCTACCGGGCGTTTTAAAAGGATTGGTTGTCTCGGTTAACTATACTTACACTCATTCGGAGCTTAAATACCCAAGGCAGGAAGCTGTTTGGGATACAATACAAATTGGTCCCATACAGGTTCCTAAGTTAGCCGGCATGAGAGATGCGAGTTATGAGGCGAGACTCCTTGATCAGCCAACTCATACATTAAATATGACTGTGGGATTTGACTACAGAGGTTTGTCCCTTCGTTCTTCATTACAATACAGATCTGATGTGTTTGCCGCAAATCACTGGTTTGAACAATTGAGAGAAACAACCGACCCACTTACACTTTATGATATGAAAATCCGGCAGAAATTGCCATTCCAAGGATTACAGATGTTTTTAAATATTAATAATTTTTCAAGAGCCATAGAACAAACTACGAATAATGGTACGGATTGGTTCACAAATAAAAGCTTTTATGGACTAAATGTAGATTTAGGCTTGAAATATGAATTATGATAAACAGTTTTTTATAATTTTTTAAATTTAAACCATAGCGAAAGGAGGGCTATATAACATCGAAATTTATTTCTTAATTCTCGAGTATGCTTGAATAGGGTAAAGTACTGTAGACAGCTCGAGCTTATTTATAATCAAGTTAATTAACTCAGAAAGGGGTGATTTAGGCAAAAATTCATCAATACGACTTGTGAGGGGGAGGTTATGAAGTTTAACTCTAATTCAAAGAAAGTAAGGAGAAAAACAATGAAGTTTAAATCATTAATTTGGTTAGTTGGCTTTTGTTTACTGTTTGCCGGCTCAGTTTTCGCACAGTTAGATACATTAGTGGTTCCGGCTGCAGATGAAAACGGTGATACATATGTGAATTCATTGATAGATTTTGTTATTGCCGATACGAATTCTGCGGGTGAACAGTTACATGATGTTTACAAATTAAAACGAGGTAAATTCTATGTGCTGGATCAAGCCATGGATATTCGAAATCCGCTCCAAATCGTGGCAGATCCCCCCATTGAAAATGATCCGGACAACATACCACCCAAAATACTATCTAACACCACCCAAGACGGCGAAACATCGACTCAAAACTTAATCAATCTATTCGCAGATTTTACACTTAAAAATGTCTGGATAGGCGGTATGAGTCTGAATGGCAGCACCAGAGGGTGGGGTTTTCCCGGAAATGCTATTTCCGTACTGGATTCTTTTGTGACTGTAACATTGGATGGTATTTGGCTTGATTATAATGGATGGTCTTGTATTGGTACTGTAGTGCCTCATACTAGCTGGTTTATAAGTAACCTTCATGCCAGAAACGAACAGAATCCCGGAGATCCCTGGACTACTTTTCTGTTCTGGTTTGAAAATTCTACGGTCGTTGATACTTTTGTTATAAAAAACAGTACCTATTTTCAATCGA
>CAZVKP010000223.1:0-6009 GCA_964627635.1 uncultured Calditrichaceae bacterium
CAGTTCCACAGACCGGGCATTTTTCAGGCATTGAGAATTTCTTACCGCGCTTACCCTTCCCTTCATCAACACGTTCCATCACTTCCGGGATCACATCTCCGGCACGTATAATTCTAACTTTATCTCCGGGACGAACATCCTTTTTCTCAACCTCATCTGCATTATGGAGTGTTGCCCGGCTGACCGTAACACCGCCGACATTTACCGGATCCAACAAGGCGACCGGCGTTAACATTCCGGTGCGTCCCACCTGAACGACAACATCAACCAAGGTGGTCACTTCTTTCTTTGGCGGAAATTTCCATGCCATTGCCCAGCGGGGATTGCGTTGCCTAACACCCAATTTTCCTCTCATTTCATAATTGTCAACCTTAATAACAACACCATCCAGTTCATAATCCAATTCATCTCTTTTTTCCACCAGTTCCTGATAATAATCTTTTATTTCGTCAAAGCGGGAAAATTTCTTGTTATATGGATTTGTTTTTAAACCCCAGGTTGGGAAGGACTGTAAAGTTTCCCAATGAGAATGAAAACCATTTCCCTCACTGTTTAAAATATCATAGAAAAATATATCCAAAGGCTTATTTGCAACATTTTTGGAATCCAGTTGACGAACAGTTCCGGCGGCTGCATTTCTCGGATTGGCGAATGGTTCTTTTCCATGCTCCACACGTTCTTTATTCAATTTTTGGAATCCATTTCTGGACATTAAAATCTCTCCCCGTACGGCTAAAAAATTGGGTAATTTATCGCCGTTCTGAAGTTGGAGCGGCAAAGTTCTAATTGTCTTTAAATTTTTCGAAATATCTTCCCCGGTTTGTCCATCGCCCCGGGTAGCCCCGTATTGAAATTTACCCTCGCGATAAACAACTTCTACAGACAAACCATCCAGTTTGGGTTCAACCACATAATCGATTTTTTTCTGCTCAGTATTACGATGTATTAAATCGTCCCAATCCTCAATTTTTTCACCTTCCAGCGCTGAATCCAGGCTGAGCATGGGTGAGGTATGCTCTACTTTTTTTAGTTCATTAACCGGGGCTGCGCCAACCCGGCGGGTGGGAGAATCAGGAGATTGCAATTTTGGAAAATTATCTTCCAATTCCTGTAAGCGGTTAAAAAGTTTATCGTATGTTTCATCGGAAATAGTAGGATTATTTTTAATGTAGTATAAATAATTGTGGTACTTAATCGCCTCTTTCAGATCTTCCACTTCCTGTTTTGCTTCATCTTTGGACATTTTCTTAACATCTTGAAATTTTGTAGAAGGATTTTTCTTATAAGGGTTTTTTCTACTCATGAAAATTTCCCCTCTATCTCACCTTTAGCAATTTAATATCCTAAATGGTAAATTTGTCATGAATTCATATACGGTGAAAACATCCGTGTAAACAACATCTTAGGGGTTGAGAAAACATCAACGGCGATTGCCATAAGGGATAAATTGAATTTGTTGAAAGTTAAAAATTTAAAATTATGATTTCTGAATTATTTTCTTCAAATCTTTCCAACTCCGGTATTTAAAACATCATCGGTTTCCAACCATCCTCTCCTGGCTTGCCCGATTCCGATCCTCATATTTCCCAGATCGGCTGTCGTGTGGGCATCCGTGGAAATCGTAATTTTTACGCCCATTTCTTTTGCCATTTTACAATAGGTATCCGATAAATCCAATCGATCCGGCTGGGCATTTAACTCCAGAAAACAGCCATTTTTTACAGCAGCTTTCATTACGGTTTCCAAATCAATTTCATAGGGATCACGTTCGCCTATTAAACGACCAGTGGGATGTGCAAATATATGAAAATTCGGATTTTCCATTGCATGTAAAACCCGTTTGGTTTGCTTGTCTCGGCTTAGTTTGGTATTGTAGTGGATCGAACATATAACGATATCCAATTCCTTCAATATCTCATCAGAAAGGTCCAACGAGCCGTATTCCAGGATATCTACTTCCACCGACTTTAAAATTAAAAAGTTCTTTAAATTTTTGTTGAGCTTATCAATTTCTTTGATCTGATCGGCTAATTGTTTCTCATTTAAACCACCCGCCATACTCACTCGTTTGGAATGATCTGTTACAGCTAAATATTCATAGCCAAGTTCTTGTGCGGCGTTTGCCATCTCTTCCAAACTATTTTTACCATCCGTTGCAGTCGTATGCGATTGCAGATCTCCTTTTATCTCTTCTAATTTTATAAGTTTGGGCAATTTTCCTTTTTGGGCAGCTTCAATTTCACCTGCATTTTCGCGAAGTTCAGGATCAATAAAAGGTAAATCCACCTGTTCAAAAACCTCCTCTTCCTTTTTGCCCGCAATACGGTCATCACCTTTAAATACGCCATATTCATTGATTTTTAAATCCTTTTTTACGCCCATTTTGCGAATGGCAATATTATGAGCTTTTGAGCCGGTGAAATAATGGAGGGCGGCACCATAAGCAACTTCCGGCACTACACGCAAATCAACCTGCAATCCATTTCTCATGACAACAGAGGAACGCGTCTCTCCCTTGGAGATCACCCGACCCACATCTTCATAATCGACGAATTTATCCATGACGTCCGAACTCTTTTTACAACTTACCAGAATATCAATATCTCCCACAGTTTCTTTTAGACGGCGATAACTGCCGGCAATCTCTGCCTGTTTCACACCTTTTAAATCTTTCAGGTAATTAACCAATGGTTGAACAAATTCCTCTGCAACCACCAGTTTAAATCTTTCCTGTTCGCCACCTTCTTTTATGCGCTCAATTTCTTTTAGGATTTTCTCCTCGGTTTTTTTACCAAATCCATCTAATTCCTGAACTTTGTTCTGCTTAGCCGCTTTTTCGAGTTGCTCAATACTTTCAATATTTAATTCTTCATATAGCGCTTTCACTCTCTTGGGTCCTACTGTCTCCATTTTCATTAATTTCGTCAGTTCCGGAGGAGTCTCCTTTTCTAACTCTTTGAGTTGCTTTAGACTGCCTGTATTAACGATCTCTTTAATTTTATCAGCCAAATCTTTACCAATACCTGAAAGTTCTGATAAATCTTTTCCATCATCAACCATATCTGCTACATTGTGCGATAAACCGGATATGGTTTGTGCAGCATTTCGGTAAGCCCTTACCCGGAATTGATTTGCACCTTTTATATCCAGCAAATCTGCTACCTTCGTAAAAATTTCAGCAACGTCACTGTTATGAATTGGCATATTTAATCTACTCCATCGCTGAGTTATTGAAATTAGAAGGAAATTTACCTAAGTTTTAAATTTCAATGCCAAAACTTTATGACAAATAGGTCAAAAAAGCCTTCAAATTCTAATGATTTAATTATGTACTCTAAATTAGGGGAAATAAGAATTTTATTAAAGAACTACATTCTTACTGGTAGGGTAAATTTTTCTACAAACGTATCCTTGAATTGAAATATGTGGGAAGAATCTTTAAAGATTCTTCCCATTTTGATCTAACTATTTCCACTCAGTTAGAAAATAATATTACCTTAAGAGTGTCATTTTTTTTCCGTCAAGAACCCTATTTCCTACAATGAGCCGATAGACATAAACACCGCTGGGAGCTTGATTCCCTTTTTCAGTTCTGCCATTCCATTCAACGGTATAAGAACCCGCCTGTTGCGTTTTTTCTACCAGTGTATTAATCCTTTGACCAAGCTGGTTAAATATTTCAACCCGAACTTTCGCTGGAGAAACTACCTGACTTATTGTATAACTAATGCGAGTTGATGGATTGAATGGATTTGGAAAGTTTTGTGCTAAATTGATGTTTTCCGGTATTATTTCTGCCACGTCATCTTCAATGCCAGTAGGTGTAGAGTAAAATACGGTCAAAACCGGCTGGTTATCAGCGGTCGGATTATCTTTAGAATCAAAACGTTTGGCGGTCTGATTTTCTGCCTCATTGCCAATTAAGATCCAACCAAAATTATTTGCCGGATCATCTACCCAACTTTGTACGTCTGCAACCAATTGATTAGTGGATTCAAAAGTATATTCTCCGGTACCTGCAATTGCCTGGCTGGCACTGGCAGTGGAAACAAAATCGCCACCGGGTGTACTCCAGGTTTCGGTATCAAAGAATGTGTGAATCCAGGTCGCATCACCTGTTGCAGCAGCAGCACCGCCTCCTTCTTCTCCTGATGCATCTGATGCTCCCTCACCCCAGTCGGATTCCAGAAGGTGCAAACTGACGGTCTCAGAACCAGCCCTGCTTTTGCTCATATTCAAATTAAGTGTCACAGAATCAATTTGTGCGTTTTCTTCAATATTACTGAGATCGAATTGAAGCACGGCTCGTCTAATTGCCCCGTTGTTGGTATTGCCGACGAAAATGTAGTCGCCCTCACCATTACTCAAAGAACCGTTGTCATCCTCATACAGCGTATTGTCTTTGGCAGGCGTAAGCTGAACTTGTTTTTGGGCACTTATCGTAAATAAAATTCCAAAGGCTAAGATAAAAAGTAACAATTTATAATTCATGAGTAAACCTCTTCTTTATATCAAAAATAAGTGGATGAAATATGAAAATATTCATATCCCATCCACATCTTTATCAATGTTTTAGGCACTTACCGATGTTCTTTTATTCAGGTTTCACAATGACGTATCCAGTCATATTTGCAGCCTCATGGGGAATGCAAAAATACTTGTAAGTGCCGGGAACCGTAAAAGTATGTTTGAATGTCTGTTCCGGATCGAGATTGCCGGAATTAAAAGGTTCCGCATCCTTAGGGTATGCAACACTTTCCTTTTTTCCGGCAAGCGCCGAATCTGCCGTTACCGTATGCATCAGAAGCGATGTATTTTTCCATAAAACCGTTTCACCAACATTAATTTTTACGGTGTCCGGTGAAAATTTCAAGGTATTTTTCATTTTCACTACTGCTGCAGCATCTTTATTCTCTCCCGCACTTAACATCAGTAAAAAACCAGAAACGACAACTATGAGTATGCTCAAAATAAATTTTCGTTTAATTAACATCTGCTTACCTCTGTTTTTCTTCAATTATTGCCGACTTGCATTGATATCTAAATTCTCAAACATCACATGCCAGAATGGTAATTCCATTCCATTAGGCAAATTAAATCCGGTCTTAACATTCACATGCTTAAAGGACATATCCTCTTTATTCGGTTTAAAAGGGGCTACCATTAAATGAAAATGACGGCGAGTCGGTGTTACGTCTTTATCGAAACCAAGCTCGTATCCTTCAGTGCGGACATATTCAGTCAACATACCATGAACTAAGCGTGGTTTGTCCAAAACTTCGCCATTTTTCATGACAGCACCCATGCCCCAGAATGCAAAATAAGTATATTCACTGGGCATCAAAGGTGTTCCAATACCGGAGAAGCCATGAAGAATTACATTTGTAACAACGCCACCGAAGGTCGGAAACTCCAATCCATGAGTCGCCAAATTCTGGCATTTCACTGAATAGGTATTTCCTTTTTTATCTTTCCAACTGGCTGTCATTTGCAGTTCATCTTTGGATTTTGCTGCATCAGTGGCAGTTGCATCCACGGCCTTCAGTTCCAATTTTCCATCAGCCATTACGATGTGCTTGTCACCAAAGGGTGTTTTCCGTTTTACTTTGGTGTATTTCCCATTCTCAACTTCCCTGAACATCAATGGCACACCAGTCATACCGGGCGTTCCCTCAAAAGCTCTCGGCATTTCCGGATTTCCAAATACCCTCGGATCCAGTTCCCGGTTATCTGGCAATGCAACAAACACACCACCACTTTTCTGACTGATTTCAACATTTATCGGACCACCTAAAAGATCGAAGGGTTTTTCCACCTTCATATGAGCTTTTAAATAACCCTTGGCAGGCGCCATCTTTTGTAACTTTTTAACCATCTTCTTTTGTTTGGCACCTTCTTGGGCAAAACCCTCAACATAGATTAATCCTGAAATTAATCCTACTGTTAAAATAGCAACAAGAACATATCCAATGGAAAATCTATCCAATTGGATTACATTTTTTATGCGTT
>CAZVKP010000224.1:0-5969 GCA_964627635.1 uncultured Calditrichaceae bacterium
ATACTTTGATGGATAAGCTGGGGTCTTTTTTAATGACCCGCTCAAAGTCGATGATACTGCTCTTGCTGTCGTTCATTAATTTATAGACTTCAGGAAATATATTCTGCAAAGAGGGTAAGTCGGTTACCGTTGCCAGTTTTTCCTGCACCTCTGCTGTCATATTCATTTTGTAACTCTACATATCTTCATATAATTCTGATTCGCTTCATCTACATTTTCGGTAAAATTGAGATGCTTCTTTAATGAAAATTAAAATAATATAAACAGCCGGTTGTTGGTATTTGCAGGCTAAGGGCACCATTTCACCAAAAGAAATTTATCCTCAACATTTACCGCGAGGAATAGCAACATAGTTTCTTTTTGAGATTTCCGATTTGGTTAATTTCAGCCGGTTGGTGGATATAAGCCATATTCCGGCTGAAATCAGCCAATCCATACAAAATGAATCATTATAAGAAATTTTTATAGTATATTGTATTTATTGCGGTTATACTGCGATATTGAGTTGTGGTACAGCCTTTGCCATATATACCAATGAACAGGCAAAGAAAACATAGGAGAATGAAATTGTTGAAGATAAATAAAATGACCTTAATAGACTTAAAAAACAAAGACCACTTTATTAAAAAATCTAATAACCCTATAAATCAAGGAGGATTTATCATGAAGAGATTTAAGTTAAACCCGTCGATATTTGTTGTGGTTGTGATGTTGGTGTTTGGGATGATGGTAGGTTGTGAGCAGCAAAGTCCGGTGGACCCGTTCGAAGAAGCAAGTGATCGACTGCAATTTGTGGAACTGGAGAAGGGGGGCGTTCCGTTTACCAAGATGGTTACGGAAACTGATACCGTGAGTCCGGATGATGGCGGGATGATTGATCTGGAATATTTAAGGGGTGTTGCTCAAGGAGTTCGAATGACATTCCAGGTATTACCCAACTCCATTCCCGATAGTTCCGCTATTACACTTGGATTGGATACCAAGATTATCGGTAGTTCAGTTGATATGACATTTGGTCCTTCTGGCACAAAATTCGACCCCTACGCTTTGTTAAATATTGAGACTAAAGGATTGAATCTGAACAACGTAAATGTTGAGACTCTGGCATTTTATTATGTGGATTCCAATGATGAGTTAGTTGAAATGCCCTGTGATGATATTCAAGTTGATGTAAGAGCAGGTGTCATTAAAGTTATCAATGCTAAAGTTCCCCATTTTTCACGGTATGCCATTGCGTTTAGTAAATAACAAATAATATGAGTCTGCTGATATGTCCTGAAAAATCCGGAGAACAAATGAGAAATAAAATTAGATATCTCAATTGTTATAAAATATTGATCTTATGCATTCTAATTACGGTTATCTTTAGTGTTGAGTTGAATACAAGTGCTTACGCAGGGGTATATGGAAATATCAATTACATATACCCTTTAACATTGATGGAACCCTCCTTCCAAAAAATTGGCTTGTTTTCACCTTCAAAGCACCCAGGAGGTTATCTTTTGTTTCAAGCAACATCGATGATAAATAGGCATTTTAAGGTTAGGAAATTAATTAAAGCTTCCGAAGGTGGAACATTAGTTGCCGGTTCTTCTGATAATATTGGACAGTGCAAAATATTTTTAAAGCCAGATGATCTTTCCGAGGATACAATTATTCGTCTGGAGTGGAAATTGTGGGAAAATCAAGAAAAAATAATAAGTAGTGTGAAATTTGAGCCACACGGTATTTTATTCAATAAACCTGTGAAAATAGAATTATCTTATAAATTTGCGGATTTCAATGAATTTCAGGAGGACCACTTAAAAGTATATTATTTCAATGAAGAGAAAAATAAATGGGGTTCGATCGGGGGTTTCGTTGATAAAAAAAGAAAGGTTGTTGTTGCCTATGTCAGGCATTTTTCCCGCTATGCTATTGGCGAGGTTCCATAAATTAAATATACCAAAATTCACATTAAATAATTTACAAACCCGCTAAACTTAGCGGGTTTTTCAAATATATAAAAAACTGATAATAGCCATGATAAAGATGATACAAGATATTTTTTGGGGCGCTAAAGAAAGCACAAAAGATTTCGATATTAAGAATAGTAGGGAAATACCGAATTTTGAGGGAAAAGCAAGAATGCTGGAAGCTGAAAAAAGACACCAGGATGTGGATATTAAATCATGCCTTTATGATACTTTTATCGGACGAGCTAAGGAGTTAAGTTATCTTCAAAACTTACTGAAAAGAAGTCTTAAAGGAACCGGAAGTTTTGTGGTCATTAGCGGGGAGGCGGGTACCGGTAAAAGTACATTGGTAAAGCAATTTGCCTCTAAAGCAGTGGCACAGGATTTTACTTATATCACCGAGAGTTTCCGGCAAATAAAATCCTACGAACCCTACAGACCATTCCTTCAAATTATTTCCAAACTGGGTGGTTCTAAACTTAAAGAATTATCTCAGGTTGGAGCTTCTTCCAAAACCTCAAAAAAAGAGTCTACTAACACTTTTAGCACTTGGGATATGCAAGCCTTATATGCCCTCCAAACCGAAAAGAAATTAGCACAACAAATCCTGGTTTCTACCCTGATAAAAGCATCACATAAGAAACCATTACTAATTGCACTCAATGATGTCCATTTTGCACCATTAACGGCATGGCAATTTATTCATTACTTAACTCATAGTATTGTAGATCATAGAATCGTAATGTTGATTACCCTTCGTCAGGATGGGAAAGTTTTCAAAAAGGAGAATATGCCGGTTTATGCGGACGTATTACAGCGGATGAATCGAGAACAGCTTATTGAGCAATTGCGATTGAAGCGTTTTCAAGAAAAAGAAGTGAAAGAATTCGTCCGGCAGGTATTTAAACGAACTGATTTTTCCAGCAAATTTGTTCCCATACTTTATGAAGTTTCCGGCGGGCTGCCCCGGGAAATCGTCCGTATTCTCGAAATTTTAATCGATAAAAATATTATCTATCAGCAGGATCAGGTATGGTTTAACCAGGAAAATTTAGTTAAAGAAGATTTATTACATCTTAGTAAAACAGAGTCAAATTTTGATAACATCCATAAACTACTTAAAGAGTTAACGATTGACCAGAAAACATTACTGGATTACAGTGCGTTAATGGATGGTCATTTGAATCATCGTGTCATTGCATCAGTCTTGGACATGAGTCCCATAAAAGTATTAAAACATTTAGAAGATTTAACAGCAAAAAAGATATTGGTTTCTTTACCGGATGGCGGTTACAGGTTTAAACAGCCGCCTGTTCAGACTTTCCTGTCGGAGCAAATCCGCGAGGATAGTAAAGCTGCACTACACCTGGAAATTGCGCAGGCAATCCAAAAAATGGATGATCTGGATAAAGATCAAAAGGTCTATTTGTTAGCCTATCACTATCTGCATTCACCAGATAAAATCTCGGCATTCAAATATTTACATGCTGCCGGAGACCGGGCGCTTCATCATTTAGCATTCCTGGAAGCAATCGATTTTTATAAGCCTGCTTTGGACCTGATCAATGATAATCCGGAAATTTCTGAAGATCCTCAAACTGTGGAGATGTTAGTCGAATTAGCCTGGTTAGAGCGAGTTTTGGGGGATTGGGCAGATAGTTTGCGATGTTGTAAAATGGCTCGCCGTTTGTGTCATTGCAAAAACGATCCGGTACTTGACTCGCAAATTCAGATACAGGAGGGATTTACATATTTTCGTCGAAATGACTGGGACCGAGCCAAAAAACGCTTTCATGATTTTCTTTCCCACACCAATGGTAAAACGGATTTTAATAAAGCGATTGCTCATTATGGATTAGCAAGTATTCATTTTGAACTTTCCGATTATACCGCTGCCCAGGAACATTTGGAAATCGCTTTAGCATTAGCTGAATCCCTGGATGCGACTGCGCTTTTGGCCAATATTTTAAATAACCTCGGGGCGTTGGAAAATGTTAGAGGTAATTCCCTCCAATCAATTGGGTTCTACAGTAGAAGTATCCCTTTATTTAAAAAATTAGGAAATCGTGCAGGATTGGCACTCATTTACCACAATATTGGAATGACTCATGCAGAACAGGGCAACTGGGAACAAGCAAATCAGTTTTACGGGAAATGTTTGGCATTAGCGGATGAAATGGGCATTATGCCACAAAAGTCGATTACCTTTCTGAACCGGGCGCTGGCGCTAGCATATTTAGGGCGTTTCGATGAGGCAAGAGAATACAATTTTAAAGCGAAACGCTTATTGGAAAGATTACAGGATGAGCTCGGACTTGCGGAATATTATAAAATTCAAGGGATTATTGAGAGTTTGCAGCGAAATTGGAAAAAAGCCGAACGTAATTTGAATATAGCATTGGAAAAATATGCCAAAAAACAAAATGAGTTGGGAATTGCAGAAACCGAACTTGAATGGGCGCGTCTGGCTCAAAATCTGAATGATGAAGAAAAGCGAAATTATTGGATTGCAAAAACCTTACATCACTATAACACATTGGGATTAAATAGTAAAGTTAGAAAAATAAAAAAAGAATTTAACATAAATGATGAACTCATGCCCTCAGCGGCAAACGAGTAGGGGATAATCCATGGTTGAAAATAGTGAAAATTTGATTAAAGATCATTTGGACCGTATGCTAAATATTTTCCAGAGTGTCAAACCCGGAAGTTCATCTTCTGAGAAAAAGATTGCCCGCAATTTCATTCAAAAGGTTCAGGAAAAAGGCATCATTAATAGTGAAAATTTGTCTGATGTATCTACAGATGTATCCGGAGATTCATTTGAGAAGGTCAGTTATTATATTGACCTGGCATTAAAAACATTTCAAAATATCAGTGGTGCATCTATCAATTCCGAACAACAAGCCAACTTCATTTTTGTTTTAAGCGAGACATACGAAACTTTGGGTATGTATGAATCTGCACTTCAAAATTATAAAAAGGCTTTGGAATTTGCTACAGAACAAGGCAATTACACATTGGAGGGACAAATCCTATACCGGATGGGTCGTATTTATTCTGAAATGGGACAATGGGTGGAAGCAAATCGTTTATTACAGAACTCAATTGATATTATGCATACGGTTAATGATAAAGGTAGTGCCGCACTTTCCCAACTACAGATGGCTAAAATTGCTTATCGAAAAGGTGAATATGGGCGGGCTCAAGAAATCTTTAAAATTGCATTAGAGAACAGCCAGCTTGTTAATGATTTTTTCAGCACAGCCACCATAAATAATCATTTAGGGACTATTTTAAGAATGCAGGGTAAATATGAGAAAGCCTTTGAGCATTTTCAAAAATCACTGATTGATTTTCAAAGTATTCAGGACAAACGTGGGACAGCAGAAAGTTTGAACAATTTGGGAGTTGTTCATCTGAGAAGTTACCGTTTGAGAGATGCAATTGCTTATTTTGAGAAAGCACTGGAAATGTGCCATGATAGTGGTAACCTCCCTTTGATGGCGTTTGTTTACTTAAATAAAGGTGAATTTTATGCAGAAGTTGGCGATTATGTAATGGCAACAAATGCATGTGGCAGAGCTTTGGAAATTCTGGTTCGATTGAAAAATCCTATCGGTATCGCAAAAACAAATGGATTGTTGGGGCGTATTTTCTGGAAATCCGGTGATTACAAAATTGCCAAAGCTTTTTACCAGGAGAGCTTGCAACTCTATCAGGATTTTTGGATACCATTGGGTCTTGCGAATACCTATCAGGAGTTTGGTGAAATGTTGGAAGAAGAAGGAAAAATTGATGAAGCTAAAGAAATTTACGGACGTGCCAATGAAATATATCGAAAATTGGATATTGAAGAAGAAATGGAAGAGTCATTATCCTCTTCAGCAAAATAGAAGGTTAATGAAGGAGAAAAAAACACGATTCATGGATGACATGATTTCAAAGGAAATGAGAAAATTACTGTAAACGGATTTGAAACATGATGGAAAAAATTAAACAGTACAAAATTTT
>CAZVKP010000225.1:0-5957 GCA_964627635.1 uncultured Calditrichaceae bacterium
TCTGAGTGCTGCCAGCATTCGCATCGCGAAGGAGTTTTTATTCCGTGATTGAAATCGGGCAAACAGTGAATGGGTAATTACAGGAGCCGGCACATCCAGATCGATGGCATCCTTCACTGTCCAGCGGCCTTCACCACTATCCTGAACATAAGCTTCCAAACTTTCCAGTTTTGCATCTTCAGCCAAAGCATTCTCTGCCAATTCCAATAGCCAGGATCTGATGACACTGCCATGCTGCCAAACCTTGCTCACTCCTTTTAAATCCAGACCAAACTCGGATTTTTCTAATATTTCAAAACCTTCAGCATATGCCTGCATCATGCCGTATTCAATTCCATTATGAACCATTTTAACAAAATGTCCGGCGCCGCTGGCCCCACAATAAAAATAACCATTTTCGGGAGCCAGTGTTTTAAAAAATGGTTCAGCATAGTCGCAGGCTTCTTTGTTTCCGCCATACATTAAACAATAACCCTCGGTCAGTCCCCAAACGCCCCCGCTGGTACCACAATCAATAAAGTGAATTCCCTGCTCTCCAACTCGCTTATTCCGGGACTGACTATCCCGCCAGTAAGAGTTACCACCATCGATAATTATATCATCTTTGCTCAACAGTTGCATGAGTTCATTTATATTCTGATCAACCGGGTCTCCGGATGGCACCATTAACCAAACCACTTTCCGTTCCGGTAGTTTCGAAACCAGATCCGGGAGCGATTCTGCAGCAATCGCGCCTTTTTTCTCAGCTTCTTTGATGGGTTCAGGAACTAAATTATATACCACCGCTTCGTGGTTATCATTTAATAATCGTTCAACCATTCTCGATCCCATTTTTCCAAGTCCTACAAATCCTATTTTCATCATAACCTCCAAAATATTTAATTAAATTTATTGTTCTATTTTATTGCCAATTGATAAAACCGTTTTACATTGTGATCACTGTATCAGAAACGGTTACCTATTGTTAACTTTAAAATTTTATATCATAAACAATTTCTACACAATGCTCGCAATGCCGGGGATTCTCTGCGGCTTTGCGTGATAAATTTTACAGATCACATCAATGTTAATTAATTTCTCCAATCACTGATTCTGCAACGGATTGCAACCGGGACAAATCATCTACGATGAATGATTCACTCAACAGATTGCTTTCATGTACCTTTTTTCTGGTAAATTCATTGGTTACTGCGATGCATTTCATACCCGCATTTAGTGCAGCTTTAATCCCGGAGCCGGAATCTTCTATAACCAGACACTCCTCGGGTTGCAATTCCAATTCCTTTGCAACCAGGTGATATATTTCCGGATCCGGCTTGCCGTTTTCCACATCATCCTGTGTCGCCATAAAATCTATTTTATTTGTAAGATTTAAGTTTTTCACGATGCGTGTGGCTTGTTGACAATAAGACATGGTCGCTAATCCTGTCCGATAATTTTGTTTTTTGGCCCACTCCAAAAGTGCAGTATTATAAGGGCATTTATATGTATTTAACACATCCGGATCGGCAACCAACTTTTCATAAATTTTTAACCGAATTTGAACATAAGCCTGCCACGGGGTTGGAACGTCGTATTCATTCATTTTTGATTTAGCAGCTTCATTCAGGTTAAGCGCATTCAGGAGAAATTTTGCCACTTCACGCCGCGACAGTCCCACAACTTCTTTAAACATCTCAACCGCTTGGGTCTCATTCACCCTCTCAGGCAAAAGTTCCTTTGCTGCCCGGGCATATGAAAGCGCTTTCAACTTTTCTGTCTGAACTAATGTCCCATCCAAATCAAACAATATTCCGCGAATCATGCCACAGTCTCCATTAACTTATTCAAATCTTCTGCAACATTTGCCCCTAAACGGAACCGTATCACTTTTCTCCCTTCGTCCAGCAAGGCTTGTCGGTCACCAAGTGCCTGTGCCGATTTCAACACCCCGAAAGAAATGGAAGAGGCGTCTTTTCCGGGTTCATCCGGAACGGCAATATCATTTGGCATTTCAGACGTAAACTGAATAAACAATCCATTTCCGCCGTCACCTTTATGCAATTGACCGGTGGAATGTAAAAACCGAGGTCCATATCCCACAGTGGTTGCCATCCTGTATTTTTGTTGCAGTTTTGTGCGCAAAGACTTTAGCGCAACATCCGTCTGCGGAGTCGGTTTTACATAAGCCTGAAGATTAATGTAACTACGCCCGTGAAATCCATTCTTACCATCTGTTCCCTGGCTTAAAAAATTTTCCAGTACATCGGCTAAGCTACCCGCTTCAGTGTCGGTGAACACCGCAATTCCTTCTTCTTCTAAAGTAGGCTTCAGTTCCGGTAATTTCCCTTCTTCCTGATAAGCAGTTACCATCTTGCGAGCCTGAACCTTTGCGGATTCCACGTTCGGCTGATCAAACGGATTGATATTCAAACGCCATCCGGCCACTGCAGTGGCAATTTCCCATCGGAAAATTTCACTACCCAAATTATATAGATCATCCAGATGTATTTTCACAACCGGGAAACCGGCATCTTCTAATTTTTCCACCGGCGAATCAAATTTGTGATCGCCTTCCAATCTTAAGTAGACAAACAAACGATCTTTGGCATAATTTTTAGGATCAAGCAGCGCTTCACCTTCCACTGGCAGTATTCCCTTTCCATCTTTTCCGGTGCTTTCGGCAATTAATTGTTCAACCCATGATCCAAAGTAAGCGAATTTCGGAGAAATGATAAATGTTAGTTTATCCTTGCCCTTATTTGCCAATTCGCCCATTACGCCACCAAGCCAGGCACCGGCATTCTTACCATCCACAGGCGTATTACAGCTTTCGCAGTTACACATCATGGTTTGCGCTTTGTCAAATAAAAGATTTAAATCCACGCCGATTAATGCAGCCGGAACCACGCCAAAATAAGAAAGTGCCGAGTAACGACCACCAATATTCGGATCGTTCAAAAAGGTCTTTCGAAAATTAAGGTTTTTTGCCAGTTCTTCCAGTTTGCTGCCCGGATCGGTTATGGCGACGAAATGATTACCAACTGCCTTTTCACCCAACTGATCCTTCGTCTGATTATAAAAATATTTCATAAAAGAAAGGGTTTCAACTGTACCACCGGATTTAGTGGATACAATATAGAGTGTCGTCTTTGGATTTAGTTTTTCGGCATATTCCAAAACGGCTCCGGGATCGGTGCTATCCAATACGTGTAAATCGAGGTATCCATCTTGCACCCCTAATGTTTTTCGGAACACTTCCGGCGCCAGACTTGAGCCTCCCATCCCCAAAAGCAATGCATCTTTAAACCCATCTCCCCGAACATTATTTACAAAATCTTGTAAATCCGGGACTAACTCCAACATGGTTTCCGGACTTTTTAGCCATCCCAAACGATTGGTAATTTCAGTGGGTTCCTGGCCCCATACCGTATGGTCGTGATCCCAAATCCGCGATACAATTTTCTCCTGTTCCATCTGCTTTAGGGTTTTATCCACATCCGACTGCAAATCCCCCAATTTCGCGGCAAAATTTTTCTTTCCTTTTTCCAATTGTTTTTTCTTTTGCTGAATACTCTCCATCATGGATTCGAAAGACTTTGCAAATGAATCGACTCCATCTCGCTGAAGCTTGGTGGTAATAGTATCCAAATTTATCCCGATTTCTGCCAATTGTTCAATTTGTTCTTTTGCTTGCGCTACATCGCTGGTTAATGTTTCCCGGACAGTGCCTTTTTCCTTAAAATCAGCATACGTCTGAGGTGGAACTGTATTTACTGTTTCGGGACCAATCAGTTCATCCACATACAGGGTATCCGGGTAAGCAGGATTTTTGGAACTGGTACTGCCAAATAATACACGTTGTTTCCTGGCTCCCTGGCTTTCCAAATCTTTCCAACGAGCGCCCGAAAAAATTTCCTGAAAAGCCTGATACGCAACCCTGGAATTTGCGATTGCAATTTTACCCTGAAGCACTTGATTTCCCTTTTCTTCCAGGGCTTTATCTACCGCGGTATCTACACGGCTTACAAAAAAGGATGCAACCGATGCCACTTTTTCTACCGCAAGACCGCCCTGAACACCGGGTCCGTTGTTTGCCAGATTTTCCAAACCGCTCAGATACGCCTCAGCTACCTGACGGTAGTTTTCTACGCCAAAAATCAGCGTGACATTCACGTTTATGCCCAAACCAATCAGCGAGGCAATTGCCGGTAATCCGGCTTCGGTTGCGGGGACTTTAATCATTACATTTGGTCGATTCAACGCCGCAAACAGTCTCTTTGCCTCAGTAATAGTTCCGTCCGTATCATAAGCCAATTGGGGACTCACTTCCAGACTCACAAAACCGTCTTTACCATCGGTTTCATTATAAATCGGGCGGAATAAATCGGCAGCATTTCCTATATCTTTCAAAACCAGTGCTTCGTAAATTTCCTGAATGGTTTTACCCTGTTGAACCAATTTCTGCAACTCATCGTCGTAGTCTTCGCTGCCTGCGATCGCCTTGTCAAAAATGGTGGGATTGGATGTTAAGCCCAAAAGCCCTTCATCAATCATTTTCTCCAAATCGCCCGATGTTATAAAAGATCTCCTAATATAATCGATCCATATGGATTGTCCTAATTTTGCAATTTCTTGAATTTTTGTCATTTTTTCTCTCCTCATTAATCACAATATTTAATTCGGATAATTTAGTTTATCCACAACTTTTACTGAACACCCCACCAATCCTTTGCCTTCACCATTAATGCCCTCACATATTCCACATGAGACCACATAAGCGGAGTTGCAAACTGAATATAACCTCCTTCTTGGGTTTTATCATCTTCAAAAAAACAGGTGTTAGATGTTTCATCATAAGATTTTTTCATGTTATTGGCTTCTTCTAAAATGTTATCAAATTCAACATCATCCAACAAAATTTGCTTGTAAAATTCTTTATCAAAGTCAAGACCGGTTTGCCATTCTTTTGACATGAAATTATCGAAACGTTTACAAGTTGAAAGATGTTCAGGAATTTCTCCGGTATCGCTTTTGTATTGATCAATCCAATTTAATAACTGATCACCACGTTCCATATTTCCATTCCAGTAATGATATTGCGCCAAAATCGCGGTGTATTGCAGCCAGGGTCCGTTACCGGCGTGAACATGGATGGAAAAATCATCATAAAATGGCAAATATCGCATGATCATATTCAATTCCGGATCACATAACTGCTTTTCGAGGAACTGCACACTCTTTTCCAATGCTTTTTTATAATGGACAAACCCAAAATAAAAAGGACTCAACAGGGTAATATCCGGACGTAAATCCATATTTCCAGTGGGATCAATTCTTCTCACATACCGCTCACCGGACATGAATAATTCATTTACGGTGTAGCTAAAATTTCGACAAAATTCTATGAGCGAACGGGAAATTATTTCTTTATCATCTAATAATTTAACAACTTCTTCAACTAAATGTAAGGCATGAAGATAAGCAAAATTAACCCAACATGTATAACCCTGTTCCATCCCCGATTCATGAATAGAAGTAGTTGAGTAAAATAAATTTAATTCCTTTTGATAATAATTCGTTAAGGTATATTTTAAAGCCTGATGGATGGAATGCAGAAAATCTTCCAGTTCGGCGACAGACTTTTCCAGTTTGTAAGCGGTTAACAGGTAATTACAGATAATGGCGATACCATGTGCGGTGTTATCTTCCTGTTTATAAATACTTTTGTTTTCCTTTTGCAAGCTATATCTTTGCCCCCAATATCCCTCTTCCGACTGAACATCCCTCATGAAATGAGCTACACCTTTCATCAAATCAAACACCCGAGGCGCTATATCGTAATTATATTCAGACCCTGCAATTCTGCGAAATAGCTGCATTGCAGCCGCGGTATCTCTGGGATAAATATAGGGGTATCTTTTACTTGCAGGAGTGGCTAATAATAAATTGCCATAATCTTTAGATGGTAAAGTACA
>CAZVKP010000226.1:0-5954 GCA_964627635.1 uncultured Calditrichaceae bacterium
GTTTTTTATATAATTGGGTAATTTTATGTTGATATTCGTAGTAAACTCACGCTAGCGACATAATAATTTTTTTAAAATGTGGACAAGTGTATTTTATTTTTCTTCTGTCTAATTTGCTATTCATCTTCCCGGAAGCCGGGAGCTTCCGGGAAGGTGAAAAGGTACTCTTTCATTTATCAATTGATCTATTTTGTGGGGATTGATCTTCAACCTACGCCAGCAAAGCGGCGACCAAACCGGATAACACGATTCCATCAAAAGTGCCTGCCCCGCCAATACTGGCGACACCGGCGGAAATTTTACTGATATCTTTTAGATGAAAGAGATCTGCCCCAATCAACGGACCCAATACACCGGCGGTAAAAGCAATTTGGGGAGCCATCTCATACAAAAATACCACACCACAAACTGCTGCAATGATTGCCGGAACAAAAGCCGGCATGGCGATCCCCACATTTGGTGTTGGTTTAGCTAATTTATAACAAACTGCTACATTTATGCCAATGGCAATTAAAGCGAGGAGCAGGGCACCAAAACCCTGATTTGCTATCCTTCCAAGTTCGTAAATTGCTAATAACGTGGGAACAATACAGCCACCCACATTAATTGCAATAACTGTGTAAGCTTTACGATTTTGGAAACGGGGCATCAACCGATCAATACCGAATAAATTAATTCGGGGATATTCTATGGATTGTTCCCTGGGAATTCGTTTTACCGGAATGTTGATGAGTCCACCAAAAAATATCCCAATTGCCGTAAAAAATGCCATTTGCTGACTAAGTCCCAGTTTTGCTAATGCAGCTAAAAATACATTGGCTAAAATAAACGGTAAAAATAGAAAGGCAAAAAAGATTAACAATGGTATGCATCCGTATGGCATTGAAGATGAATTCATTCAAGATCCTTTTGATTCAAAATTCAATTGGCACAATAATGACCGTGCTCTAAGTGAGAATTTAAACCAGTTTTGGCAAATATAAAAGATGAATTCAATTATATAAGTAGCAGTCCTTAGTGAAAATTTAAAAAGTATTTTTCTCTTTTATTAAAGAACTAATATTTGAATTATTTGAAAATACTTGACAAATATTGCGATTGTTTGATACAATATGGTGAACAAATTAATTTTAGCTTTGTAAAATAGATGAATCTAAGAAAGAGATAACAATGCACATTAAAGAAGATCCCAGATTTTGCCCGGTGATGGACATGTTGTGTCCTCAGGGAAAAGAAAAAGCGGAAGAGTGCCGTTTGCGTTACGAATACACCTACGATCCCATCAGGAACATCCGTGATTTCGAAATTTTATGCTGCTCTTACCACCGGACAGATGAAATTGATGAAAATACTCAAATTGTGTAACTTTCTTTTTACCTCATAATCAAACCTTGAGTATAGCAAATAAGGAAAAAATAATGTAGTATCTAAATGAGAATGGAACTCAATTAAATTTGGTTAATAAGAATTTATAGAATTCATAATAATTGAATGATTGTAGATTTAAGATAAATTGGAATCAATATAAATCATTTTAAAAGAAAGGAGAGGTACTATGGCTTATGAATGGAAATTTAATCCGAGACCGTATTCGGACGAAGAGGCAAAAGACTTACTAAAAAATGTTGTTTCTCCGGAGACGACAGATTGGCATTATAATAAGCATCATAAGGGATATGTCACTGCTTTAAATAAAATTGAAAAGGAATTGGAAACTGCCGATCCGACCACTGCAAATGGTAATTTCAGTCATATCGGTGAAGCAAAACGCCGGTTGACCTGGAATCATTCCGGTGCATTGTTGCATGATCTTTACTGGAGCAATATGGGTGGAGATGGTGATCCTTCTAAAGGACCACAAATTGCTGAAGCACTGGAAAAGGAATTTGGGTCGTTAGACAACTGGAAAGCGGATTTTAAGGCAGCCGCTGTTTCAGCAAAATTGAGTGGCTGGGGCTTATTGGTTCTGGATACCCTCTATAGCGGCAGATTGTTGAATGTATTAGTGGATGAGCATCAGTACGGTGCCATTTGGGGTGGTATTCCCTTAATTGCCTGCGATGTATTCGAACATGCCTATTATCACAAAGATGGTCCCGGTCGGGCGACATATATCGAGAATTTCCTGAATAATCTTCATTGGGAACGAATAAACGACAGATATAAAAAATTTGCCAAATAGGTAAATTTCATTTTTGTGAAAAATCATTATGTCATTAGAACAGTTTGATTTTGATTAATAAATATACAAAATTTATTTAAAATGAACCTCAACCCCATCCCCCAGATAGGTCTGCGGATTAGTCTGAAAATTGCTACACCCCCTTCCCCTTCTCCACCATGGAGAAGGGGAAGGGGGATGCCACATGGTGGTCACCGTGTGAGGGGGAAGGGGATGAGGTATAATTATAATCACCATGTTATACAATTTATCTAAATTTAATACAATTTGCTGAGCAAATGACATAATCATCTTTGTGAAAAATTAAAAAATTAAAATGGGGGCGAAATAAGCCCCCATTTTTTTATTGTTCTAATGTTGAAAGATCTCCTTCATCCTCTCCCAAAGCTCTTGCTTTTAATACCCTGCGCATGATTTTACCACTTCGTGTTTTGGGAAGTGAATCTACAAATTTGATGGATTCCGGTTTAGCAATCGGTCCCATTTCATGTGATACATGCTCTTTAAGTTCCTCTTCCAGATTCTTGGAACCTGCGAATCCGGTTTTTAAGAGCGCAAATACATGAATCGCATTTCCTTTCAATTCATGCGGTAGTGCAATGGCAGCCGCTTCCGCCACTGCGGCATGGCTCACCAGTGCACTTTCAATTTCGGCGGTTCCCAGCCGGTATCCACTTACTTTAATCACATCATCAATTCTACCAATGACCCATATATAGCCATCGTCATCGATTCTTGCGGAATCTCCGGCTTTATACCATCCCTGTTTCTCATACTCTTTCCAATAAATTTCCTTGAATCGATCCGGATCGCCATGAATCGTTCTCGCCATTCCTGGCCAGGGTGCCTTTATCACTAATTTCCCTTCTTCACCCGCAGGAACCTCTTTTCCTTTGTCATCAACTACGGCAACTTCATTACCAAAAAACGGTTTGGTTGCAGAGCCGGGTTTCAATGGCGTAATGGGTAACGGCGTGATCATGAATCCGCCGGTCTCGGTCTGCCACCAGGTGTCCATGATGGGACATTTTTCCTTACCGATTACCCGATAGTACCAGCGCCAGGCTTCGGGATTAATCGGTTCTCCCACCGAACCCAACAGTCTCAAACTGCTCAAATCATGACGATTGGGCCAGGCTTCTCCGAATCGCATTAATCCACGAACGGCGGTAGGTGAGGTATAGAGAATTGTTATCCCGTATTTTTCGATCATTTGCCACCAGCGATTGGGATATGGATGGTTGGGTGCACCTTCGTACATCATAATGGTGGAACCATTGATCAGCGGACCGTATATAATGTAACTGTGTCCGGTAATCCATCCCGGATCTGCCGCACACCACCAGCGATCTTCCTCCTTTAAATCGAACACATATTTATGTGTGGTGGAAGTATAAACGCCATAGCCACCATGGGTGTGAACAACGCCTTTGGGGCGTCCGGTTGTCCCGGAGGTATAGAGGATAAACAACATATCTTCCGCATCCATCACTTCGGTTTCACATTTGAAGTTGGCAATGGGCAGGGTCATCAGATCGTTGTACCAAAAATCCCGGTCATTTTCCATGTATACATCTTGTCCGGTCCGTTTTACCGTGATACATACTTCAATAGTGGGAGACCGTTTCATGGCTTCATTTGCAATGCTTTTTAAATCGGTGACTTTTCCCCTTCGCCAACCGCCGTCTGCGGTCACTAAAACCCTGCTATTTGCGTCCTCAATTCGTTCCGCTAATGCTTCCACGCTGAACCCACCATAAACCACACTGTGCGCCGCACCGATTTTAGCACATGCCAGCATGGCAATTGGCAATTCGGGAATTTGGGGCATGTAAATTGTGACAATTTCTCCTTTCTTCACCCCCATACTTTTCAATACATTTGCAAATTTTGATACTTCCCGGTTTAAGGCATGATAAGAAAATGTACGCAGATCTCCCGGTTCTCCCTCCCAGATTATTGCCAATTTGTTTCGCCGCCAGGTTTTGAGATGCCGGTCTATCGCATTGTGCACAATATTGGTTTTTCCTCCCACATACCATTTATAAAACGGTTTGTCGCTATCATCTAACACTTTGTCCCATTTCTTAAACCATTCTAATTGTTCTGCTTGCTCCCCCCAAAAATCCTCACGATTTTCAATGGATTTTTTATATAAGGACTCATATTCCTTAATATGAGCAGAATCCACAATTTCCTTTGGTGGGTAATACATTTCCCCATTCTGATTGTTTTTCTTTCCTGGCATACAAATTCCTCCTGTAATTTTTTTTAATAATAATGAGATAATTTTAGGATAAATATCTTCATAAGAACAATTGCGGGAACCATGGTGATAAATTGCAAAGTAGTTTTTTATTCAAATGCTATAAAATTTTTGTCGGAGCTGTGAACAATACGCCGTTTAGTAAATTCTATACTTGAAATGCTGTAAGAATTCACTCGATCAGTTGACAATTGATAAGGTTTAAGCAAATAAATACGCATAAAATGAATATAAAATATAATTAAAATAATTTGTGATATAAAAGTTATTTCTATGAATAATATTTTTAAAATGTAAATAATAATTTATATTTGTGATAAAATGAATTAATTTTCTTCGATGATTTAACCGGAACAGTTATGAAAATTGACTAAACCTAATTGGGAACTTTTTCAGTTGGAGCTAATAAAGTGTAAAAATGGTTTCCTGAAGATAAAAATTATTAAAATAAAGGGCACAATTGTTTAAAAGTTGAGTGAGTTTGATGAAAAATATTTTTGAAAACGTTCTGAATTCTTCGATAGATGTCATCGAATCTGGTAGTTCAAGGGATGAAAAATTGCAGTCTCTTTGCCAGTTACTAACAGATAAGATTCCCCACTATGACTGGGTCGGATTTTATTTGGTGGATGCGCAAAATGAGAGAGAGTTGATATTGGGTCCTTATGTGGGTGATCCGACCGATCATGTTAAAATTCCGTTCGGACGGGGGATTTGCGGTCAAGCTGCCGAATCCGGGGAAACATTTGTGGTGCAGGATGTTTCAAAGGAGGATAATTATCTCTCATGTAGTGTGAATGTGAACTCTGAAATTGTGCTACCCATTTTCAAAGATGGTCAAGTTATCGGGGAATTGGATATCGATTCCCATCAAATTTCACCCTTTAGGGATAATGATAGAATATATTTGGAGAAAATGTGTGAAAGAATTGCCGATCTGTTTTAGTTTTTTCAGATGAGAATGAAAGTAAAATTTGTCATATTCAATTTATTCATGATTCCTTTTTAATAATCAATAGAGTGCAATCGTCAATAAATGAATGATTGCCATAAAAACTATCCAGATCACGGAAAATATTATCTAACATTCCCCGGGCGTTTAAATGAGCGTGTTTGTTAATGGAGGCTTTTAATTCATCCTCTCCAAAAAATACAGTATTCTCGGGAATATTTTCTTCCCCATTGGAGGTGTAAGCCGCTTCTACTATGCCGTCAGTATAACTAATAAAAGTATCCCCGGCATCTAATTTTATCCAGGCGTCTTTTAAAATTTTCTCGAAAATTTTCCCGCTCCGTTCCAGACCAATTCCTAAGCCAGGGGTTTTTATCTCTTTAAGGGTTTTATTTGTTTTATTAGACAATAAAATTGGATGAGGATGACCTGCTCTAAATAATTGAATTTTGCTTTTCTTTGTATCCAATATGCCAAGTATGGCGGTGACAAAGATTTCCTTATTTACCGGGGCATCGGCAAAATATTTATTGAGGCGTAACAATATTTCGCGC
>CAZVKP010000227.1:0-5925 GCA_964627635.1 uncultured Calditrichaceae bacterium
AACGCCAATCGATAACCGGACCGCCGCAGGCAGCCGCTTTAAACACCCCGGGCTCCCGGGTCATGAGCGAGATGGTCATGAATCCGCCGTAACTCCACCCGGTGACGCCGATGCGGGTGGAATCCACATACGGCAGAGATTTCAGGTAATCCACCCCAACCATCTGGTCCGCCACTTCAATTGCACCCATATTCCGGAAAATTGCCTGCTCGAATTCCAATCCCCGGTGGGCAGAGCCGCGATTGTCCAGTGTGAATACAAAATAACCGCGCTGTGCCAAATACTGAAACCATAAATTACCGCCACCCAACCAGGTGTTCCGTACTAACTGCGCGTGCGGTCCGCCATAAACATAAACAATCACCGGATACTTCTGAGTGGAATTAAATTCGGTGGGATAAATCAACCGGGCATTGAGATCAATATTTTCCTCATTTTGTAGCTTTAGAAATTCAATTTTGCCAAGCTGGTAATCAGCCACAGGGTTTTCCGCCTCCAGTAAAACTTGTTTTTCATTCCCGTTTTGATCCCGAACGATTATTCGGTGGGGTGTATTAATCGAACTAAAACTGTCCAGGAAAAAGGTTTTATCATCATTGAACTCCGCCTCATGCGTGCCTGCACGGTTCGTCAATTTGTTCAGTTTACCCGAACTTAAGTTTACCGATGCTACATGCCTTTCCAAACCGTCCGTTGATGTTATGGTAACAAGCGCATACTTCCCTTCTTGGTCGAGTCCATGCAATTTGGTGATTTCAAAATTTCCCTCGGTCAATTGACGCTTTAAATCTCCCTCAGTATCATACAGATAAAGGTGATTAAATCCATCTCGTTCGGAAAACCATACGAATCGATTTGGATTGTCATTCACAAAAACCGGAGCGTGCTCCGGTTCCACATATTTTGGATTGGTTTCCTGGAACAGTGTTTTTACTGCTTCACCGGTATAGACATCATATTTCACCAATCTCAAATGATTCTGGTCACGATTCAGATGAACGATATAAATAAATTTTTCATCCGGACTCCAGGTAACATTTGTTAGATACTGATCTTTGGGCTCGCCGGTCTGTAAAAAAGTTGTGGAACCGGTTTTAAGGTTGTAAACACCCACCTGAACCTGTTCGCTGGTCATACCTGCCATGGGATAACGGGTAGCTTCCATTTCGGCAGAACGGGTATCGATTTTCACAAGCGGATAGGGTGTTACCATGCGCTGATCTTTTCGATAATACGCCAGATAATTTCCTTTTGGAGACCAGAAGGTCCCTTTTTCAATTCCAAATTCTCGCCGGTGAACGTACTCTCCGTTTACAACTGCCGGCTCTTCATCGAAGGTGATTTGTTTGGAGTGGTCGGTATCAAATGCGATGAACAAGTTGTTTTTCAGTGTGAATGCAACCCGGAAATTTGAATCATCATCTTTATTTTCGGCATTTGCCGCCACTGAATTTAAAATTTTTGCTTTTTTCTTTTCGTAATTATATTGAATAAGATTTTTACCTTTCCAAAACCGAAATGATTTCTGATCGATCCATTTATGATCAGGAAATTTTGAGAGGCTATCCAATTTTTCAGATTTCATAGCATTGTTCAACCCAGTCAGGTTAACAATCACTGTTCGCTGTGTATCCACTGCATTACCCCGAAACAACCGATAAGTACCATCTAACGAATCAACATAACTAAAGGCATTTGAGTTGGGTATCCATTGAAGATAGGACAACTTTTGGGGCGCCAATTCTTTGCGGGATTTCAGTAAAGCCTCTTCCATTGTAAATTTTTTATCCTGTGCGATTAAAGAGACACTGAACAAAATGAGAAAAAAAATAGGTTTTAAATTCGAATTCATGGTCAAATCCTGTTCTTCATATTTTTGTAGTTGTTATTATTCTTTTTCTTTTTTCTTTTTCAAATCTTCCCAGGCATCATAAGCCCGGCGAACGTGGGGAATGGTAATGGAACCACCTACCACTAACGAAATAGAGATGGCTTCCTCCAATTCCTGATCGGTAACGCCCTCCTCAAAACTTCTGATAATGTGGTATTTAATACAGTCGTCACATCGCAATACCAGCGACGCTACCAATCCCAGCATCTCTTTAATTTTAACCGGAAGCGCACCACCTTCACGATACACCTGAGAATCCAGGCTAAAAAAACGTTTGGTTTCCAGACCGGCATATTTCATCACAATGTCATTTAGACGCGACCTTTCGGACTGAAACTCTTCGATGGTTTCTCTATGACTCATGGTTCCTCCTTAATCAGGTTATCTCATTTTCGATTCTTTCTCTTCAAGGGTACAATAAAAAACGGGACCCACAAAAAAGCAAGTCCCGTTTCATAAAGTGAAAATTAACTATTGTTAATATTTCATTACATCGCGCCTTCTGGGATGAAGCTGTTAACCACATCCGGATTATCCATCATCCACTGTTTTGCTACCACAGAAATATCCTGGTCGGATTGTTCCACTCTCAACATCAAGTCTGCCAATTGTGCATCCGTGAAGTACATATTTTGCAGAAACTGGGCCAATTCAGGTTTATCTTCTTTAATGTTCAATCGACCTTTGATATGGATGTTACCTTTTTTCCACATCACTTTGTCCGCATCCTGTTTCAGGAACTTCAGATCCCAGCGACCAAATTTCCAGTGGGGTTTCCAACCGGTTACCACGATCCATTCTTCGTTGTCAACTGCGTCTTTCAGCGCTGCGGTCATTGCCGGTCCGCTTGAAGCAACCAACTTGAAATCAAGACCGTATTCACCAATCAACTGTTCGGTCGTTTTCATAACTCCGGCGCCGGCATCAATACCGATGATCTCGCCGTCAAATTTGTTCTTATTGGCGTTCATCTGATTAATGCTGTCGATGGTCACATATTGAGGTACCACCAAACCACTTTGAGTTCCTTCGTAAACATGGCCAAGATCAACAATCTTGTCTTCATACTGGTCCACATAATCTTTGTGCAGAACCGGTAGCCATGTTTCCATAAACGCATCCATGTCTCCTTTTGCAACGGATGTATAAGCCGGACCGACATCTGCTGCTGTGATGGTAACGGTATAACCCATTTTTTCTTCCAATACCACCTTTGCCAGATTGGTGTATGCCACACCCTCAGCCCAGTTCACATATACCAAATCCGCTGTTTTCGCAGCATCGCCGGCACCGCCGCATCCCCATACCAGGAAAATGCTTAACATAACGGCACTCACTGCAAAAACCAACTGCATTGTTTTGAAACGCCTCAACATAGTCTCCTCCTTCTGTTTAATTTCTTATTTCTTAATATAATAACAATATTTATTTCATGCTAATCATTTTTTTGTGTTGATACACCAAAAGCTTGTGTTACACGGTCAAGAAAAATCGCCAGAATTACAATGGAAATACCACTTTCGAATCCTAATCCGATTTTCAACTGTGTAATTCCCTTCAATACTTCATTACCCAAACCACCGGCACCAATCATTCCGGCAATTACCACCATAGACAGTGCCAGCATAATTGTTTGATTGACACCTGCCATAATTGTTGGCAATGCAACCGGTATTTCTGCTTTGAACAACATTTGTCGGGGTGTTGAACCAAAGGATAAAGCTGCTTCTTTAATTTCTACGGGGACCTGGCGAATACCCAAATTGGTTAAACGGACTGCCGGGGGTAACGAAAATATTAAAGTGGCAATAACTCCCGGAACCTCACCCAATTGAAAAAACAATACCGCCGGTATTAAATAAACAAATGCGGGGAGGGTCTGCATAAAGTCCAAAATTGGTCTGACAATCCTTTCCACCATATCACTTTTAGACGCCCAGATTCCAACCGGAATACCAATAACCAATGCGATAATAACCGCAGCAAGAACCAGTGCCAGCGTCTCGATAGTTGGAATCCAGAATCCCATATTCCAGATAAGTAACAGACCAACGAAGGTAAAAATCCCTACCCCCTTTTTTGCAATATACCAGGCTAATAAACTAAAAATAATGATCAAAACAGCCGGATAGGGAAACAGAAGTATTGCTTTGAGTGTATCTAACAGTAACTCGACAACTGTGGTAATAGAATCAAAAATCACACTTAAATTGGAAGTTAACCAATTAATGAGACCTTCAAATATGCTACCTATTGGTAATTCATACATGATTTACGATACCTCCTTTTTTTCAGTGGATTCTGATTTATCAGTTTCCGCTTCTGGCTCATCTTTCGATTCTGTTTCTTCTTGATTGTTTCCGTTATAAGTTTCGCTTAGTGTTTTCGCTTCCGGTTCTTCTCCGCCGACCTCTGCCAGGATCGATGCACGATCCACAATTCCGGCCAAAACGCCATTATCATCTATTACAGCAATGGGATACTTTGTGCTCACTGCTGTAGTTAAAAGACTGCCAATGGCAGTGTGTGGCGTTGTGGTATACATATCATCAATTAAAACCGATTCAAAATCTTTATTATTTTGTTTCCGTAATTTTATCGCATCATCAATGGTTACAATTCCTTTGAGATGGCGGTCTTTATCGATGACATAAATTGTAGAATGCCCATCTTGTTCCATTCGCCGGATTGCAACCTGCGGTCCTTCTTTAGGGACGGTTACCGTGGGTGCTTTCCGCATCACCGCCGAAGCCGTAATCGCCTTGCTGCGATCCACATTTTCAACAAATTTAGCAACATATTCATCTGCAGGTTGTGTTAATATTTCTTCAGGCGTACCAATTTGAATAATTTTTCCACTTTGCCCCATAATGGCAATCCGATCACCCAGCTTCAACGCTTCATCCAGATCGTGAGTAATAAACACAATGGTTTTATGAACTCTATTTTGCAAGTCGATTAATTCATCCTGCATTTGGGTTCGGATGAGTGGATCCAACGCACTAAACGCCTCATCCATCAACAGTATTTCGGGATCGTTTGCCAGGGCACGAGCCAAACCAACACGCTGTTGCATACCACCACTTAATTCGCTGGGTAAACTGTTTTCATAACCCTTTAACCCAACCACTCCGATGGCGTTTAAAGCGTGTTCTCTTCGCTCGCTCTTCTCCATACCGCTTATCTCAAGTCCATATTCAACATTGTTGACCACACTCCGATTTGGAAATAGTCCAAAGTGTTGAAATACCATAGACATTTTTCTGCGCCGGGTTTCAAGCAATTTTTCCTTATTCATCGTTAGTACATTTTCACCATCCAGTAATACTTCCCCTCGAGTCGGTTCAATAAGACGGTTCAGACAGCGGATAACCGTCGATTTTCCGCTGCCTGAAAGTCCCATTACCACGAATGTTTCTTGTTTGTTGACCTCGAAGCTTGCATTATTGATGGCTACCACACAACCTGTCTTTTCCAGAATATCCTCCTTGGACATATCCTTTTCCAATAGAGGAAATGCTCTTTCGGGATTATTTCCGAATATCTTATACAGGTTTTTTACTTCGATGACACCCATTCAATATTCCTTCTTTTAAATGTTTAACTAACTCTCTATTTTTTAGAAATAGTAGCCGAGATTAATATTAAATCTGAAATTCCAGTCCGGATCTTCTACACCGGAACCTAATCCTTTACCAAAACTATCTGTTAACCACGGTTGGTTTTTGCCCAGCGCAAAATCTACATACGTATAAATGCTTCCTGCTGTAAGTAGAAATCCTGGAATCAAATGCTCCGTATCGTGGAAATTATCGTTTTCTTTCATCACTATTGAATAGTCTACATACGGTTGTACATTCGATATGGGGCCCCATTCAACTGGAATGGAGTATGCTAATCCTGCGACAATCATACTGGCTTCTGCTGCTACTCCGCCGGTATAGCCGGGACCGCCAAAATATTCAAAACCGTAGGCACCCATTGGCACAGCTTCCATATCATTCCCGTCATTAACCACTGCATTGTAAAAATAA
>CAZVKP010000228.1:0-5920 GCA_964627635.1 uncultured Calditrichaceae bacterium
TTGCAGGAACCATTCTTTGTACTGGCCACTCAGAATCCCATCGAACAGGAAGGCGCCTATCCACTGCCGGAGGCACAACTGGACCGCTTCATGTTTAATCTGTGGATCAACTACCCTTCATATCAAGATGAACAAAATATCGTTAAATCCACCACCAGCGATTACCTTCCACATTTGGAAAAAGTGATGCATGCGGATGAGATCATGGAATTTCAAAATGCGATTCGCAAAATTCCGGTGGCGGATAATGTGATAGAATATGCCGTTAAACTGGTGAGCCTCACTCGTCCTGACTACCCGGATTCACCGGAGTATATTAAGAATTGGATCAACTGGGGCGCAGGTCCGCGTGCTTCTCAATATCTCATTATGGGTGCGAAAACCCGGGCAACACTGCAAGGCAGGTTTACACCGGATATTGAAGATGTTAAATTTTGCGCGGTGCCGGTTTTGAGACATCGGATTGTGACCAGCTTCAATGCCGAAGCAGAAGGCGTAAATCCGTTACAGATTGTCGAAAAATTGATGAAAGAATCTGTTTTAGAATAATTTTATGTCATTGCCGGATCTTAAAATTTGCATGGCAGTATCCGGCACTCCATCTCGTATCGGAGCATCACGGATTGAAATTCATATATAGATTAGTTTTTTGGATTTTTTTTGTTTCAACCATTTGTCAAACCGGAAGTCTGTTCGCAGAAGAACATTATTTCCGCTTCATAATGACTGATCACGAACAGATTGAAAACCTCACCCGGAGCATTTCAATTGATGATGTGAATGCAGATACTGTTTATGCTTATGCAAACAGCAGGGAATGGAAACAATTTCTCAGATTAAATATTCCTTACACCGAACTGCCCCACCCGGGAAGTATTCATCCACACAAAATGAGCAACAGTTTACGGGAAACTCAAGATTGGGATAAGTTCCCCACCTACGATATTTATTTACAAATGATGCAGCAATTTGCTGTAACCTATCCCGCAATTTGCCGCGTGGACACATTTGGGTATTCAGTTGAAGGACGCCTGCTTTTAAATGTTGTTATTTCGGATAATGTTAATACGGAAGAAAACGAACCGGAGTTCTTTTACACCAGCAGCATGCATGGGGACGAAACGGTGGGTTTTGTTTTAATGCTGCGCCTGATAGATTATTTGCTATCAAATTACCAGAATGTAAATGCAGTGGACGGCAAACGTATCACAAAACTAATTAACAATTTGGAAATCTGGATCAATCCCCTTTTCAATCCTGACGGGACTTATGCATCAGGTGATAGCACAGTAAGCGGCGCCACCCGTTCCAACGCCAATGGTGTGGATTTAAACAGAAATTTCCCGGATCGAATCAGTGACCCGGTTAACAGCCCGCAGGGACGGGAACCGGAAACACAGGCAATGATGAATCTGGTTTTTGAAAACAATTTTACACTTTCCGCAAATTTTCACGGTGGTGCACAGGTGGTAAGCTATCCCTGGGATAATGGGGAAACCTCGGGAACTTATTCCGCCAGTCCGGATGATGATTGGTACATAAATTTATCCAAAAAATATGCCAACTCTAATCCTGACTTGTTAAACGGTGGCTTTACTGATGGAATTGTCAATGGTTGCGATTGGTATGCCATTTTCGGTGGAAGACAGGATTGGATCTACTATTTTGAGGGCGGACGGGAAGTTACGGTCGAACTCTCTGATGTCAAAAATCCGCCGGATTCAACGCTGCCATCATTCTGGGAGCATAACAGAGAATCACTGCTCTCTTACATGGAAACAAGTTTTACTGGCATCCGTGGAACCGTCAATGACCAGCAAAGCGGGGCCCTGCTTTCTGCCCAGATTGACGTGATGGGAATTCCAAACGTGCCGGTATTTACCGATCCGGATGTAGGCGATTTCTACCGCTTTTTATTACCGGGAAGGTATTCTCTAATCTTCCGGGCAAACGGCTTTTACCCAGATACACTATTTAACATTGATGTGCAGGACAGTTCACTGACCGATATCCGGATTGAGTTGAAACCAATACGTCAAATCGATTTGGCAGTTAAAAATATGACCCAAATAAATAATGGGGATATGATTGCCCCAGGGAAAGAAATCCCGCTAAATGTTCTCGTTAAAAATGAAGGAGAATCTCCGCAACCGCCCGGTGTTCCGCTTTCTCTCACTATCAGTAATAATATTGACACTTACTCTTTTCAAGCCGTTACCGGCGACACTTTATTTGCAGGCGATTCAACAATTGTGCATATGGAATCGTGGACAGTTCCGGATACCATAAGCCAATGGTCACTGGAAACGGTTGTTCAAAAATCAGGGGACGAATTTGAGTCCAACAACTATGTGATAATATATTTCACGTCTTTATCTTCGGCAGTCTCGTTTGTCGAAAATTTTGAAAGCGGATTTGCAGACTGGTCCGTTATCAGTTCCGTCACCATAGGCGAGAACTTTACCTGGCGTCTGGATTCATCCACCGTAGCCGGGGGCCACTTGGCGGCGAAGGTATTACCTGCGGACACAAATTTGTATCAGAACGAATGGTTAATTTCCCCTGCTTTAAATCAGCCGAATGAACTTTATTTTTACTGGGATTATGGCGCTGGAAAAATTTCCAATAATCATCTGAGTTTGTTAATTTCTACCACCGATCCCAATCCGGAAAATTTCCGGGATACATTAATAACTATGAATGAAGAAAACATTTTGCCGGGTAATGGATTCAGCGAAATTCAAAAATTTGATCTTTCAGCCTATCAAAATCAATCCATATTTCTTGCTTTTGTTTATCAGGGCAATGAAGGTGCGTACTGGGCGATTGATAATGTTATACTGTCATCCGCACCAACAGAAATTTCCAGGGGAATTAATGGAATACCAAAGACATTCTCAATTGATCAAAATTTCCCCAATCCATTTAATGCAACTACTACTATTCGCTTTGCGCTGCCGCAAAGTGCTAAAGTGAATATTACCGTTTACAACACCTTGGGTCAAAAGATCGAAACAGTTATAGATGAAGTTCGAAATAGTGGAGTGCACAGCATTCAATGGAATGCACTGCAGCAATCCTCTGGCATATATTTTTACAATATTAAAATATTTGATATTCGTACAAATCAGTTGTTATGGAAAAGATTACAAAAAATGGTTCTGCTTAAATAATTATGTTCCCATTTCTTTCAGTATTTCCTCCAGTTTGACGAGAAAATAAAAGCCCCCGCTGGTTGCCAACCCGGATGCCCTGTTAACATCTTCTTCCCCATCATAAAATCCATCAGGTAAATACCCTAACAATTGATGATGAAGTTGTTTGTTGATGATTCCGGCATATTTTTCAAACAACTCTAAAAATCCTTTTTTATCCGGCATGGTTAATTGCCACCCTTCCAGAAACTCACCCAGAAGTAAGGGAGAATTTATATATTCATTTTCAGGTTCCTGACCCAGCGGAAATTTGATTCCTTTACCGGAAAGAAATTGTTTTACCAGAACAGTATACAGGGACCGTCCCTGCTTCTGATCCAAAATCGGAAACGGCATGGTAAGTGCATAGATCATTGACGGATGGAATGCAAAGGGATATGCCTCAAGTGCTTTGGCTGGATCGGTATCAAAATTCTTTAGGTACTGATCCAAAAATTTACGCTGCACTTTTTTGGAGAACCTTTCAATCTTCTTCAATCGCCTATTCTGAGTTTGGGCGAGATGGGCACTCATTCTCAGCACATTATACCAAAAAACATTTAACAGAAAATTCTGTCGGTTCGGTAAAAAACGTTGGTGGGGAATATTTTGTGAAGATTTCATTTTCGGATATTGTCTGAATAATAATTTATTCCTTTTCAGACTGTAAAAGGGAATTTTATTCTTGAGAACCAGCGATAAAATTTCCTCAATAATGGTCATTGAATCCTGAATAAATTCATCTTGTTTATACCGTGTATGAAATTCGTATAAAACCGTAATTACCGCAAATGGCGATATCACATCGGCTATTACAGCAGAATGGTTATTTTTGAAAAGTTCTTCAAGATCTTCATCATTCAGAATATTTATAAAACGATGATAATTTTCCTGAGCCATATCTTCCTCTACACCACTGCGTAAAAGTCGTCGCAACATAAAACAATGCACGGCTAAATTTACTTTTTGCGAGGGAATTTGCGGAGCCATCAATATTTTATCCGGTTCATATTGAAGTTGAAAATTTTCCACCCGACTGAACATGTACTGAACTTTTTCACTTTTATCGGTCAACCGATTTACCGAATACCATCTTCTCTCGTTTTCCGCTTTAACATCTTTTATGACCTCTTTAAATGATATCTGGGATAACCCTGCAGCGATAAAAATTTCGGATTTATCTTGTACCGGAATTTCAAAAAATCCCGGATTCAACAGGTCTTCACCGATTCGCTCCGTATTCGTTTCTTTACGGTAAAGGAATTCGTGATACCACATGGAAGCATCAATAAACCTGCCGTCCGAGTAATACATAAAAATTTCCGGCGCATCAGAAAATGGTAAAAACCGAAACTGGTTTTGCATCTCGAAAACATTTTGATTGACAAACCAATCCGGTCGGGTGTGTTGAGAGGTGGAACGAAAAGCAAAAAACGGTCTGACAACCAGTCTGCTGCCAGCATCTAATTGACCTTCCACTTTGTAACGGATGATGAGACGGTTTTTATCATGAACTAAAAATATATTTTTATGAAGCGTGGTTTTTTGAAAATTGTAAATGAAAGTAGGAAATGGATCGAGTTTAAAAGCTGTTTGATATTGATATCCTTCAAATAAAGTTTTTTCTTTATATTCTGAATTATAGAGTTGATACTGTATTTTCCCGTCGTAAAAATCTTCCTGCAGATGAGACAGTAACAGGTAAAATTGTTCCTTTGATTTCTGAGATATGACGTATAATCCGTGGTTTTTGCGGGTATTTAATCCGAGAATGGTCGAAGATGCATAATTGCCAAGTCCGTCTGTATCGATCCATTCTTTATTAAGTGCCGCTTCCGGATTTTCATAATCTCTGAGGTTAATATAAATTTCCATTTTCGATTCAACCATTCCTTTCATTTCCACTATCGGGATAATTTAATGCCTTTACTCGTTAAAACACCCTGTTTCAAGCCAGGCTTATTCTTTCCTCACAAGTCTTCAAAAATTAATAAAATAACAAAATATGTTTCCATATGTCAAACAATGTTAAACACATCACAATAATGGTGTCTGACATCTGATAACAATTTTATGGTATTACAGATATTATAATTGTTTACTCATTTCGTGTTCCAGCGTAACAACTGAAAGATAAAAAATTTCACTGCAATTTGAATGACATCCGCCGGCACATCAAAATGCCCGGTATGTCCCATTGAGGTATAGCCATCGGTGAGGGTACCAAAGCGAATCATGGCAGAAGGAACTTCGCGGGAATACCAACCAAAATCATCCCCGCCGGTTGAGCGGTGATACCTTTCCAATTGGATGCTGGACTCTTTCCAGGCAGTTAAATGAGAGGTCAGTTTTTTGATTAAATCCGGATCATTGACCACAGGCGGTGCCCCGGGCCGGGCATCAAATTTGAGCTTAACACCATAGATTTTTTCTATTTGATTATTTAATTCCAGCAATTCGTCCAAAATCTGGGACTTTAACTCTATATTGGTAAGACGTAATGTTCCCATTAAACGGGCATATTTGGGAATAACATTATACTCTTCTCCACTCTCAAAACCGGTGATACTTAAAACCACCGGAGAATCCAATCGATTCCAGCGCCGGTAAGCCAATTGGTAAGCTTGCTGGATTAACTGGCTCCCCGCTAATATGGGATCCTGGGTAAGATGGGGACGTGCGGAATGTCCCCCTTCACCGGAAAGCGCCCATTCAACTTTTATGCT
>CAZVKP010000229.1:0-2088 GCA_964627635.1 uncultured Calditrichaceae bacterium
ACCGCCGCCTGGAAACAGCTCGTTCTCGGCATCGGCGATGATACCGCCGCCTGGCAGGGCGACGCTTCCATCCAGCTGGCTACCGTTGATTCCCTGATTCAGGATGTCCACTTCTCCTTGAGCAACACCACCTGGGCAGAGCTGGGGTGGAAAGCCCTGGCGGTAAACCTGAGCGATATTGCGGCAATGGGCGGAAAACCGACTTTTGGTTTGGTTTCCCTCGGACTACCGTCCGATCTTTCCTTAGAATCTTATGATGAGCTCTTTAAAGGAATGGGCGATGAGCTCCGGAAATATGAAGCAGTCATTGTCGGGGGAAACTTAGCCCGGACTGAAGAACAACTGATTATAGACATCACACTGTTGGGAGAAATCGATCCGAAAAAGGTCCTAACCCGAAATGGTGCCAAAGAAGGGGATCGAATATTTGTGACCGGCGAATTAGGTGCTTCGGGTGCCGGATTCTATGTTCTGGAGAAATACGGCAACGACTATCCTGAGGAATTCGAACATTTGGTTAAGGCTCACCGGATTCCCAGCCCCCGTATCGAGGTGGGTCAATACCTGGCGAATTCCGGTTTTGTCACCAGCATGATTGACCTGAGCGATGGAGTTGCCAGCGACCTCCACCATATTTGTACCCAAAGCAGTGTGGGAGCAGAAATCCGGCAGGAGGATCTTCCCCTTCCGGAAAACACTGGAAAAATTCAGGCCTTTTCAAATATGTCATCTATTCAATTGGCGTTGCATAATGGGGAAGATTATGAATTGCTGTTTACCACAAAACCGGATGCTCCCGAAAATTTTACAGATACAATCAAAAAAAGATTTTCTGTCCCGATCACCGAAATCGGTCAAATTCTTCCAAAATCACAAGGGTTTTACTTAAAGAACATACAGAAGAAACAGATTGGGATTGAGCCCAGTGGCTGGGATCATTTCAGAAAAATAGAAACATAAGCAGGAGGAAAAAAAATGCAAAAAGCACTCACCATTGCAGGATCGGACAGTGGGGGTGGAGCGGGAATACAAGCCGATTTGAAGACTTTCATGGCGTTCGGAGTTTACGGAATGTCTGCCATCACAGCTCTCACGGCTCAAAATACAGTCGGTGTCCAGGGAATTTATGAAGTGTCTCCGGAATTTGTTAGCGAGCAGATTAAAAGCATCATGACCGATATCGGCACCGATGTAGCAAAGACCGGAATGCTGGCAAATGAAAACATTGTAAAAGCAGTGGCTGATGCTGTGGAAAAATTCAATATTCCCAATTTGGTTGTAGATCCGGTAATGGTGGCAAAAAGCGGCGATCCTTTATTATCCGAAACTGCCCAAACAGTGATCAAAGAACAATTGATACCATTAGCCACAGTCATTACTCCCAATGTTTTTGAAACCGAAGCGATGTTAAATCAGAAAATCGAATCACTGGAAGATATGAAAGAGGCTACGGTTGAGCTTAAAAAAACCGGCTGCAAATGGGTGGTGGTAAAAGGAGGTCACTATCGAAAAGAAACGGAAGCGATCGATGTGGTATATGACGGAAAAGATTTCCATCTGCTGAAATCTGAACGATTTGAAAACAAGAATACACACGGGACAGGCTGTACATTCGCATCTGCCATCGCAGCAGGATTAGCAAAAGGCATGAATCCGTTACAGGCAATTCAAAGAGCTAAAACCTATATTACGCAGGCAATTCGGGAAGGTTTTCCCATCGGCAGCGGTCACGGACCCACCAATCATTTTGTGGGGACACAAACGCGCTGGTAAAAATGATTATATTTCCCGGAAGTTTTTTTAGCTTCCGGGAAGATGCAAAAATATAATTCAAATTACTTTATGTTCAACTCTTGCACAAAATTCTAAAAAACTTATTTTTCATCGTTCTTGGTGTTGTGGTGCTGATTTGGTTAGCACTGTTCGGATATCAAAAATATCTCCAGCATCAGGTAAAAGCTGAGTCCCGTATTCGAATTCCACCCGGAATCAATTCTTTGCAAAAAGTGACTCTGGGCAATGTCGAACAGTGGATTCTAATCCGTGGATTTGATACTGCCAATCCGATATTGCTATTCTTACACGGCG
>CAZVKP010000229.1:2098-5908 GCA_964627635.1 uncultured Calditrichaceae bacterium
GGACCCGGTGCGCCGTTATTTCCCTATGCACGCGATATCGGATATGAAACGGGTTTAGAAAAACAGTTTGTGATGGTGTATTGGGAACAGCGGGGTACCGGAAAATCATTCCATTCTTCCATTCCGGATTCTTCCATGACCGTCGAACAACTCGTTTCTGATACTCACCTGTTAAGCCAATGGTTGAAAGAAAAATTTAAAGTGCCTAAAATTTTTATTATGGCGCGTTCCTGGGGGAGTTCGATCGGATTGAAAATCATTCATAAATACTCCGATCTATTCCATGCGTATGTGGGCATCGGGCAGATGATTCACCCTTTGAAAAACGATAGCATATCCTACCAATACACACTTAAACTTGCCAGAGAATCCGGGAATCAGGAAGCGATTCGACAACTGCAAAAGATCGGACCACCACCCTATCACTATCAGGATTTACTCATTCAACGAAAATGGTTAACCCGATTTTATGAACAAAAGTACGGAGAAAGCAACATTTTCACCAATTTCCAACGCCTGCTTTCCACACCGGAATATTCCCTGCTCGATATTCTCCAAATGGGATTTGAACCATATTATGCGCTTAAGCATCTATGGAAACAAAAATACTATCAAATCAACCTGCATCAAACCATACAAAAAGTGGAGATTCCGGTTTACTTTTTAGCCGGAAAAGATGATTATTTTACGCCTCCATCAATTGCCTATGAGTTCTACAAAAATTTAAAAGCACCCGCCGGAAAAGAATTTATCCGGTTCGAAAATTCGGGGCACCATCCGGAATATGAACAACCTGACAAGTTTTATGATGTAATGTTGGACAGCGTTTTGAAGGTACCTCGTTGACCGATCTTTCATTTCTCTGCAGCTATGAATTTTGTTTGGTATATTGATATTCAAACGATTTTAGTTTTGAAACTTCTCAGATAAGTATTCAAGAGGTGACTTTATTTTTTCAAGTTAAAATCCATTGATTAAATAATAATTTTTCATTAAATTCAAAACCGCTACAGCGTCATTTTATTTTATTGAAACCGGATAATTTACCACATTCCGTTTTAGTAAATGTGAGGAGGCTAACCATGACCCGCAAACCAATTTTTTGGGTAGTATTCACTCTCCTGTTTATTGCCAGCATCATTTTTACATTTCAATATTTTTCAAGCGCCTACCCCATCGTTTCACTCGATCTGCAAATGAATCGCGAGCAGGCGTTGCAAAAAGCTCAGGATCTAGCCGAAAAATACAATTGGGGACCGTCGCAATTTGAACAGGCAGCGTCATTTGAATTGGATACCAAAGTACAACATTTTGTTGAACTGGACGCCGGCGGCACAGATGCGTTTCGGAAAATGCTGAAAGAAGGATTGTATGAAGCATACACCTGGCGAGTCAGACATTTCCAGGAGCAGGAAATCAATGAGACTGAAATACAAATTACCCCGGCCGGAGAACCTTATGGATTTGAGAAGAAATTGCCGGAAGATTCACCAGGCGCCAGTATTCCTGCGGATTCTGCCCAACGAATCGCAGAAAAAACTGCAACGCAAAACTGGGATGTGGACTTATCTGAATATGAATTAATTGAACGATCCAAAGAAGTTCGTCCCGGCGGGCGGACCGACCACACTTTTGTTTACCAACGACCGGATGTACAAATTGGAGACGGTCACTATCGCTTGCGACTGGTAGTGGGAGGAGACCGGCTCACCGAATTGACCCATTTTGTCAAAGTACCGGAAGCCTTCTCACGACGCTATCAGGAAATGCGGTCTGCCAACAGCACCCTATCTACGATTGCGGTAATTGGTATCGCCATTTTGTATGTGCTGGGCGGCATTGTTGCGGGACTCTTTTTTCTTCTTCGGCAAAATTGGGTCTTATGGCGAAAACCGATATTCTGGGGATTTTTTGTCGCCTTTCTTCAATTGCTTGCCAGCATCAATCAGTGGCCGCTCTTGTGGATGAATTTCGACACGGCACTTTCTACCCAAAGCTTTATAGTCAGCCAAATCGTGCAGATGCTCCTTAATTTCATTGGAATGGGCATTTTATTGACATTATCATTTATGGCAGCGGAGAGCCTCACCCGAAAAGCCTTTCCCGATCACATTCGTTTTTGGAAAATCTGGTCTAAGGAAGTTGCCAGCTCCAAACCGGTTTTAGGTCGTACTATTGGCGGATATTTATTTGTCTCTCTGTTCTTTGCATTCGAAGTGGGTTTGTATTTTTTTGCGACCAACGTATTGGGGTGGTGGACACCTTCTGATGCGCTCTATAATCCGGATATTTTAGCTACATATTTCCCCTGGTTATCTTCAATAGCTATTTCCCTCCAGGCAGGCTTTTGGGAAGAATGCTTATTCCGTGCTATTCCAATCGCCGGAGCTGCACTTTTGGGACAAAGATTCGGAGGTCGCAAAGTATGGATAGTGGCAGCACTCATAATCCAGGCTTTCATCTTTGGAGCAGGTCATTCAAACTATCCCCAACAGCCAGCTTATGCCAGAATTGTGGAACTCATCATTCCCTCACTGGCGTTTGGCGGAATTTATTTGATATTCGGATTGCTGCCTGCCATCATTACGCATTTTGCCTTTGATGTGATTTGGTTTGCACTACCATTGTTTGTCTCCTCAGCACCCGGAAACTGGGTTAATCAGCTTTTGGTGGTTATTCTAACACTAATTCCCCTCTGGGTGGTTTTAGGTGCCCGAATTCGGGTGAATCTGTGGAAGGAGTTGAAGGACGAGCATTTCAATCGCAGTTGGGAGCCGCCGGTTCAAGTGGAGAAACCATTGGAAAAAGTGAGTTCGATTGGAGAAAAAGTTTTGACTTTAAGTCCCAAACTTTTAAAAGCACTCATTCCAATCGGTATTATCAGTATCGTCATCTGGTTTATTTTTACCAACTTTCAGGATCAGGCACAACCGCTGACCATCAAAAGGCAGCAGGCGGAAAAAATCGCGCAACAGGAATTATCTCGGCGGAACATTGAATTGGAGGATTCCTTGAAAATATTAAGCTGCGTGCAAACACCGAATGATCAGGATGACCGGTTTGTGTGGCAAAACGGCAGAGAAGAAGACTACCAGGTATTAATGGGAAACTATCTTTCGCCGCCCCGCTGGAAAGTACGGTTTGCACAATTTGAAGGTGATGTTGCCGAACGTGCTGAGGAATACCAGGTGTTCATCGGGGATGGGGGTAAAATCCTGAGATTCCGACATACTTTACCGGAAGCCAGACCCGGCGACAGCTTAAAAGTGGCAGAAGCACGACAGTTGGCATTGTCCGCGATTCAGAAGAAATATCAGTTAAAAACATCACAACTGGATGAAATTGCTGCGGAACCGTCTCAGCGTCCCAACCGGAAAGACTGGCGTTTTACTTTTGCAGATAACACAAATTATCCATTGGAAGAGGGGGAAACCCGTCTTGATGTGAAAATCGCAGGCGATGAAGTGGTGGATATGTATCGCTATATACATGTTCCGGAAGACTGGCAGCGTCAGGAACGAAATAAACGAACAATTACCAATATTCTACAGACCCTGAGTACTGTGATCATGGTATTAATATTTGTTGCAGGTGCAATCACCGGGGTAGTGAGGTGGAGCCGCAAGAGGTTTTCGGTCAGCGTATTCTGGACATTTTTCGTTCTGGTATTTATTCTCGGGGTAATCGGCAGATTAAACGGATGGCTCTGCACTATCGCAGGATTCTCCACGGCTGAACCGTGGTCCAACCAGTTATTGATGTCCATAGCGCTGCCGGTGGTGGGTTTATTGTTAGATCGGAAGAGCGTCG
>CAZVKP010000230.1:0-5902 GCA_964627635.1 uncultured Calditrichaceae bacterium
CCTGCTGTAATTGATTCAAATTATATAAATTTATCAGCAATTTCTCCTACGGGGAAAAATATTATAGCTCAGGGTGACGCCCTGCCACAAAGTGTCACGGTAGTTACCACTAACGTGGGTGGCTGTGCCATAAGGGCAAAATAAGAGTTGAACGAAAACATTATAATTTGTTCTAATATTATAAGCAAAACCTGTTAATTCGATTTATTAACCTCTTTAACTCTCTCCATCATCCCCCCGTGGCAAGTATGTACACTGCTCAGAACTTGGAGAAAGGGAAGGGGGTGTAGCAATTTTCAAACTGATCAGAATGCATATCAGGGGGATGGGGTTAAGGTTCATTTCAAATGATATAAGAATATTTACTACTCAAGTTAGTCTAACGAGATCATGATTTTCTTTAAAATACCCATACAAAGAAAAAGGTCGGCTAAAGAACCGACCTTTTTCATGTAAAATATAACGGCAACTGCTTAAAATCCGATGTTTAGCTCAAACATATTGTTGCCGTCGAAGTATTCTGAATTCCGGAATGCATAATTGAACGTCAGGTTTGTTCCGCCAAACTGGTAATGCAAACCGACACCAGCCGTAAAGTCATACAACTGTTCTTCAGACTCAACATTATCTACAGAGCGATAACCGCCTCTCAGCGCAATCAGATCCTGGAAAGCATACTCTACACCAAACATAAAGTTATCGTTTCCGAAGTTGTTGTTGAGGAAATTACCATTCAACGTTACACTGTTGTTCTCGTTAATATTTCGTTTGTAACCGACACCAAGTTCAACCGTTGCCGGAAGCTGGTGGTCAGCAGTGGGACGGGAACGAAACTCTTCTCGCCCCAGTTCAGCATCAGTCGATGGCGTGGTGAATGCAGAACCGGTATATTGCAGGTTGGTTCCCACATTTTTCACCGCCAGTCCCATAGAGACACCTTCCAGGCCGCCCAGGTCCCGATATTGGATACCAATATCAAAGGCAAAAGCAGTGGCACTTGCCTCCTGCACACCTTCGGTTACAATCTTTCCGGTTGCACCCACCGAAATCGCATCGGTCAGCGCGCGCGAATAGGTTAAACCTCCGGTCAGAAAAGTCGGTGAGAAGGTTTCTCCGGATGCACCGGTCCAATCCTGATTGGTGGTTACCGGTATATCGCCGAAATCAAGCGATTTCAGGCTGAGACCGAACACCCCCGCTCTGCCGGCTTTTATACCAATTGCCAGATAATTGACATTTACGTCATTAAAAATCTGCATGGTAGAAAAACTTCCGGCGGCATTCAGGTCCATTCTTGCCACACCAGCCGGATTCCAATATATCGCCTCTAAACCGGAGGTGAAAGCGCTATTGGATCCGCCCATGGCTAAAGAGCGGGCGCCAACAGGTATCAATAGCTGTTCACCGGCAGCCGTTCCGATACGATCTGCATCGCCACCGTAAACTGGCTGCAACCCGGTAAAGAAAGCCAGCATTATAATGGCTATCACCCAAGTTAATTTATTTTCTTTCATTATCAGCTCCTATTTATTTAAATCATAATCATTTCATTTAATAAATATCTTTATTCATCCAAAGGCTCAAGCGTCGATTTAGAAGAACTGTAAAATCTCTGCGCCTTGCACGATGAATACCTTCAAAATCTTCTCTTTACCCAGATCCGGCATGTCGATATGAACAATATAAATACCGCTGGCAACCGGTAGATCCGATTCATTCCGTAAATTCCATTGCATGAACTGACTTTCCGGACTCAGCTTATCCGCTTCGGTCAATTTACGCACCTGCGAACCGCCCAGTGAGAAAATCCGCATGGTAAATTTGTCCGGTAGATGATGGAAGGTGACAAACCGGTCGAATCGTCCGGTTTCTGACGGATTATTTGCGTAATACGGGTTGGGGAATACATTGATCTCTTCCACAGCATCCAACGCCGCTTGTTCACTTTGAACCATTTCCTGAGTATCGAAAGTGAATTCATCATCTGCTGCCACCACTTTATTGGTGATGAATCTGAAAATAGTACCGACCGGCGGCGGATTCCCTACGCCTCCAAAATCCGCATAGGTTGTTCGACCAATCGGATACACAAAGCCACCATGAAGATTAACAAAGTAACCCCAATGTGGTAAGGTCCCATCAAAGGGATAGATTGATCCGGCACCGCCACTGGCGACGCAGGTGGCATGGAAGTCATCGTAAGACTTGGTAGATGTGGTGGTCTCGAACGGATCCATCCAGTACACCGCATCCGAAACCGGAAAACCAAAAGCTGGGTCAGATCCGGTAGCCCATCCCCAATTTTCGCTGGTTCCTGCATTCGATAACAAGAAGGGTATCATTCGAAAATCATCTGAGGGATCATCCGGAGTCGATACGCCGGTATCCCAAAGTTCAAACGGGACGCGACCTATTTTATCATCTTCAAAGACGTGCACACCAAAACTACTCCAGCTACTGGGGTCAGTTGGATCATCCACAAAGCGGATTTCAAAATCGCGGGGAATAGCAAAATCAATATATCGCTCGATCCGGCTTTGATTACCGCTACCCGTGGCGCTGACATAAAATTCAGCAGTCGAGTTCAGACTATGCCAGACACCATCCGGTGGATCCACCGGATCTCCGGCATACTGCACTTCCGCGATACTCTTAAATTCTTGCGGAGGTCCCTGTACAGCGACCTGAATACCATCGAAAATCGGTTGGTCCGTCACAGCGTCTATATCTGTTTCAATCGGTTGACCCGTCACCATTACTTCACCGGTGGTTACGTTGGTCACTGTCCATAGCAGTTGTCCAAAAGTTGCCGAGGTGGAATCGGTATCTTCATCAAATGTCACTCTATATTGATCGCCTGTTACACTTTTGGGATCCGTTACGGTAACCCGAACAACACCGTCGCTCTTTCCGGCGGTATGTTCAACATCTACAGTGCTACCCGCCTCATGTCCAAATACGGTACCGGGAACGGGAGTTTGCGGAACAACCTCAATAACATTCAATCCACTTTCTAGAGTCGCATCCGGTGGTTCATCCACCTGACCATCGTTATTCGCATCCTTGGCATTATAGGCGGTAACCGCAAAGTAATAGCGATTGCCGGCAAATAACGGTTGATCATTGATGAAATCCCTGTCTATTTTTAAGAACCTCTGAATGCCGGTATTGTTTCCTTTCTGAACGGGCACTTCAACGATTGCCCCAAATTGCGGGATAAACTGCTGACCCCGAATAGCCAAAATGGCGTTGTTTTTATCAAATGTTTGCACCCGTGTAGCCTGTGACTTGGTGGCATCGGGACTGGGCAATTGATAGACATTATAACCTTCAAATTTATATCCCAAGGGAAGGTCCTTTTCGGTTTCTGCTACTGCCTGAGGATCCTCACCCCAGTCCAAAAATAATTCATCTTCCATTTCGGTTACGGTCACCTTGGGCGGCGCCGGAGGTTGTGGTACCGCGGCAAACCGATTATCGAAAACAAACTGCGCGGTTTGGTCGTTCAGTTTTAACTGCGCCACCGCATTGCGGTTGTTGCCGCCTTCCTGGGCAACGATACCGCCAATTACCGCCACCACAACTTCCTGCACACCGGGTTCACCGGCGTCTCCCAGACCATCACCGTCTAAATCGTCCCACGGTTCAAAGGTAAAGGGACCGGAACTCAGTGACAATCTTCTGTCTCCCGGAGGCAAGTTACCACCAAAAGCATCGATATCACCGCTAACCGCAACCGGATCTCCGGCTGTGGGGAATTTGGTCGGCTGTCCGCGAGTGGGACCGAAACCGGCGATAAATGGAGAGGGATTTTCAATGTCATCAGTGGGGATAAATCCATTGAGCAAATTATACCATTCTAATGTACCTTCATAATCGCCCAGGGTTGGGTCGGAAATATCACTCCCGGCGGCAAAATAACCGAATGCAGTCATCGGTAAATTTTTAAAATCCGCTACTTCCTGGAAATCAAAAAGTGCAGTATCTCCGGGAGACGCGACCAGCGGACCCTGGAAAAAGTCGTAACCCACCGCTGCCGGCGGCAAGTCGAACGCCTCAAAATTCGGGTCTGTCGGGTTACCGGAGTAAGCAAAACCCAGACTGAGTGTGGTATCGTTACCCACCAGATCGTCAGTAAAGAAGCCGACATCCGGGTCGGACCATTGTGCCACAAACATGGAATCCACGTTTAGCCCGGATTTGTTGAGGAATCGATAACGTTTAAATATGATCTGCCCCAGTTTGGTGCCCGGCTGTGCATACGCCCACATGGTGGTCTGGATCTCCAGACCGATGGGATGTGAGCCGTATAGTGCAGTCGCCGCGCCCTCATCCATATCGTTAGTTACGTAAAAAAGGACCTGATCGGCATCTGCAAGACCGGGACGGTCTAGCAAATTGCCGCTATCGTCAGTGGTACGGGGATAGCCATTTGCATCAAGAACCGGGTCGTATTCCCCATTTCCATCCTCATCATAAAATGGCGCGCCCTGTTCTACCGGCCAGGCTTTCCAGCTCTCTTTATAATCGCTGATCACCTGCTCCACCTGCGCCTGCGTTACATTTCCAATACTAACATTGTTCAAAAGAGCGGCATCATTCACCAGACTTGGGAAATTTTGTCTGAAAGTTGCAAAACTAGTAATTTCATCGGGAAATGTCCGCCAATCCGCCCGGATGCGGTACATCGCCACTTCTGGCAGATTTGCATCCACTGTTTGCGGCAAAGCGCTTTGGGTTCCGGGGGTGGTAATCCATCCGGGAGCAGTACCAATTACATAGGTTTGCCCGCCCACGCGGATACTGTCATCCCAGGTTTCGGTGCCGGCACGGTTGTCATCTACAATACCGCCCCAAATGAATCCGTCCTGGAAAATAACGCCGGCGGTATTGATTGGATAAATACCACCCGGATTTCCGGTAATCGGACTACGTCCGGACCAGCCATCTTCTCTCACCCAATAAGACATATTGCCAATATTGGCCTGAGATTGGACAGCTGCCGGCTGATTTGGTTTCAGCAACAATTTACTGTCGCTCTTCTGGTTAGGATTTTCCTTTGCCGATACGCCGACCGCAAGGAAAACCCAGGTTGCTGCCAGAAAAAATATGAATAGTTTCTTTATCATTTTTTACTCCTTAATTATTATTCAATTGCAGTTAACCTCTTCTCGAATCAGTCAACTAACGGCTCAATTTAATACCAAACAGAATCTGACGGGGGGCGCTGTACAATTCCTGCCCTAAGAAATGCCAGTAAGATTGTCCGTTGGTAATGTTAATCTTCTCATAAAAGTCCACATATTCCGGTCCCCACTGCTCGACAAAAGAATTTCGTTGTGCCAGATTCCGGTTGTTTATAAAACCGTCATTGTCGGCACTGCCGGTATTGGGAAATACATTGACTTCATTCTGAATGTTAAAGACATTCAGCACCCGTGCAAACAGGGTGAGATCCAGATTAGACATGACCTGAAAGCTTTTATCCAACCGTAAATCAAAATTATACACAGCAGGGGTGGTTGCGCTTCCCACTTCGTCCCTGGCGCGGCGGGCACGGGTATCCAATAAAAAGTTTACACCCGCATCATAGGCATTGGCTTGTCCCACGTCGGAAACAGCCGGTGTATAAGGATGACCGCTGTTGAATGTAAAGAGCACATTCAAACCCAGGTTCTGCAGGATGGCACCACCATCATTGTCGCCAAAGCGGTAATCCAACACGATAGAACCACGATGTGTTTGGGAGAAATCTAATGGATTAATTACTTTGGGTACCGGTGTTTCTTGTTCAAACGCCGCAAAATTACCATTGCTGGTGGAGTTGGTACCTTCTGCCAGAGTCAATGTATAATTGACCTGTGCCTGCAAGCGGTTGGTCCGCCGTAAGGTTACACCCAAT
>CAZVKP010000231.1:0-5902 GCA_964627635.1 uncultured Calditrichaceae bacterium
TCTCGATCCTGTACCCAAAAACACATCTTTAAATTGATTCATACCTGCATTGATAAATAAAAGTGTTGGATCATCTTTTGGAACCACAGGGGCACTGGGAACAAACCTATGATTTTTCTGCTCAAAAAATTTTATAAAATCACCACGAATTTCTTCTGACGTTTTCATATTTGAAATTTAGACCTCAGTTTGATTTAAAAATTTTTAGGTTACTAATTTCTTCTCGAATATGACATAAAATTAAATTATTTAAAATTAATTTTAATTCTAACAATTTTCAGAAGTTCAAAAATAGATAAAACTGTAGAGTCAGGCAAGGGTTTTATGTGAATGGAAAATAACAACCTATGCAATAATTTTAGTAGAGTTAGACAATACTTTTCTCACCTTATATGCCAAGTCTCGCATCCGGAATGGTTTGGGTAATGTACCCTCAATTTGTAAATCCGGAGGAATCAATTTATCTCGTTCCAAATGTCCGCTGGACAACAGGATATTCATCGAACTATCTAATTTTTGCATCTTTCGGATTGTTTCCACTCCATTCATCTTGGGCATTGACATGTCTACAATTGCAAGTTGATACCTCTTCCTGTTTTGTTGAATTATTTTCAAAGCTTCAATTCCATTCGAAGCAAGCGTTACTGCGTAACCTAAAGAGGTAAGTATTTCATCCACTGAACTTCGAATCATTTCTTCATCATCCACAACCAAAATGTTTTCCGATCCAGTCGGAATTGTTTTTCCTTTAAATTCTTTCTCCCGAGTGACCTTTTTAGTAGTTGGTGGCAAGTAAAGATAAAAAGTAGTGCCTTTACCTTCGTCACTCTCCACTTCGACATGCCCTTTATGGCTTTGCATTATTCCATAAACTACAGATAATCCCAAACCGGTTCCCTTCCCGACACTTTTGGTAGTAAAAAACGGATCAAAAATTTTGTCAAAATTATCAATATTGATGCCACAGCCATTATCTTTTACGCTAATGCAGACAAAATCCCGTTGTTCAGCATTCTTTTCCATTTTAGGTTTATGTTTCACTAAGTGAGTTTCAATATGAATTTCTCCACCATCCGGCATGGCATCCCTGGCGTTAACTGCCAAATTTATGATCACCTGGGTCAATCTGGTCTCATCACCCTCCACATCTGGCAGGTTTGAATCCAGATTGAGAGAAATTTCATATTCTTTACCCAATATCCGCTTCAACATACTGGAAAGCTGATTTATCAAGTGATTAACAGATAAAACTTTAACCTGAATATCTTGATTTCTGGAAAACATGAGTAACTGTCGGGTTAGATCTGCGGCCCGTTGGCTGGCTTCTTCAATTACGTGAACTCGCCTCAATATGCTTTGATTGCCATTTGCTGCACTCTTTAACAAATCCGCATTGGGAATAATAATACCAAGAATATTGTTAAAATCATGAGCTATTCCTCCTACCAAGGTACCCAAACTTTCCATTTTTTGTAATTGAATCACCTGTTGTTGCGATTTTTGCAGTTCACCATAAGCTTTTTCCAGACTAACGGCTTTCTCCCTTAATTCATGGAATAAATGTATATTATCCAACAGAATCGCAACTTGATTGGCTAAGGTGCTGAGTAAATGAACATCTTCCACCCGAAATGCATGAAGGCTTTGCTTTAAAAATACAATTACACCAAATCGATAATCCTTCTCACTAATAGGAACCGAAACAAGTGAAAATTTATTTTTAGAACTTAATCCCAATAGTTGAAATTCCTCGGCTCTCAGTTCATCCGAATCAATAACGAATGGATCGTTCTCATCATATGTTTTCCACAGAAAATTCCCATCCTGGTTATGGGGATTTAATACGCGTCGTAACACTTTTTCCGGTGAAGTAACAGTGGGAACCAACTTTTTAGTTCTTTGGTCCCAAAGATATATAATACACTCGGCTGCTTCCAAAAGCAATCGCCCATCATTTACCAATTGTTGTAAAATTTCATTTGGAGAGCCTGCCCTCATCATCTGCTGACTGATGTCAATCAATTGAGCTAATCTGTGTGCGTTCTTTTTGTTCCATGCACTTAACCGTTCCATTTCTTCGGTTTTTTGCGTTAACTCAGAGTTTATTCTCTGTAACTTTGTTTGGTTTTGAAGTATCTCTCTTTGGATCTCAATTTTCTCAGTGATATCAATTACCGCAATGATAATATTTTTAACATAATTTAATTCATCCTGATGAGACGAAATATTGAGCTCTACCACTTTTTTCGTCCCTTCAGTCATTTTAAGGGTGGTAACAAAACCACGAACATCCTGCATATCCTGGATTATGCGGTTGAAGATAGCATTCAAATCATCTTCCTGGAAAAATTTATCCAAATCCATTTGAACAAGAACACTACTCTCTACACCAAAAAAGCTGCTTGCACTTTCATTTACCCCCTCAATATGCCCGAGCGTATCGGCAATCATTATTGGAATTGGACTTAGCTGAAAAAGTGTTTCAACATACTTTTTGGATTTATCAAGTTCTTTGATATTTGTATCAAGTGTGTTAGCTAATTCATTTATTGACCTGGACAACTGAGCAATTTCGTCAGTCCCCTCTTCGGGAAGTCTCAATTCTTCCGGGCTGCCCCTCTCAGAATAATTTTGAATGCTTTCTGCAGCATTTTTTAGTGGTTTTGAAATTGCGCGTGCAATTAGTGAAGATAATATTATAAGAATAATAGCACCGGATATGGATATATAAAGAATATTTCTGGTTTGTTGATTGACGTTTTCGTTTACCCAATTCAAACTCAATCCAATCACAATAATACCCTGATATTCATCGTGGTAAAAAATACTTTGTTTTAATAATAATTGATTATTGCTATGGGCTTGAATTTGATTGGAATCTATAAAAGAACGTATCAGTTTTAAGTTTTTTCGATGGCGATACCCATACAATTTTTTATTTTCATTATTCACAATATATATAAATGAGATATCCGGATCATTCTCTAAACCGTTTAGGATATCTTGTAATGCCTCTTCATCATTTAGATAAAGAATTGTCCCTAAATTAACTGCAGATGTCTGAATAAGACTCATTCCCTTTTTTAAGAGTCCTTCACTGAATTGCTTTTCTACAGTGGTATGAAAATAAATATAATAACCAACCGATAGAACGATAATAATGCTGGTTGTTAACAACCAAAGTTTTTGCGATATTTTAAGTTTATTAAGCAATCTTAAACCTGTTTATTCCTGGTCTTAAAACACAGTTATCTCGGATATTTTTGTTTCATATCTTTAAATATCATTGTAATAACTGCATTAATTTTTCTTTTAAAATTTATGTTTTTTATTAGAGTAACCCCAAACAAATGGTTAATTTTTTATTTTATCAAACATTACTAATAAAATATGAAAAGTCAATTCTCTAAGAACAACTCAATGAGTCTTATGAATTTCTGCTTGACTTTCTATCCCAAATAAATCCACTTTCCCTTTTTAAGATGTTGTTTTGAGTATAATTTTTTACTTCCCCTATTCCATAAGAGATATACTAATTAACACTGCAATTACTGATGATTCAAAGTGAAAGTTTCGCGTTATTCTGAATATTATTACTTTGAAATGAGCATATTCCCTTTATATTTTTTTACCCCGGTCCGTAAATATTTCCTCCAGAGATTTTGCAATTTGATTGATACTATACGGTTTTTTCAAAAATCCTACTACACCAGCTAAATCATCGTCATCCAGGGGTTGATCATCAAAACCACTGGTAAAAATAATTTTTACTTTTGGGTTCAATTTTCTTAATTCGCGAGAAGTTATGCGACCATCCATTTTAGGCATTTTCAAATCAAGAATAACATAATCAAATTGTTGGTTTCCATTTTTATATAATTGAACAGCTTCCTCACCGGAGCCTTTCTTTGTCACCCCGTAACCTAAAAATTCTAAAATATCTGATAAAATATTTAGCACATAATCTTCATCATCCACAATCAAAAGATTAATATCTTTGGGTTGCACTTGAGATTGTCTCTCCTGCTGCTTCACCTTCTCAGATGCTTCCTGATCAACAGGAAAATATAAATCAAAGCGAGTCCCTTCGTTCACTACGCTATCTACTTCAATATGGCCATCCATGCCTTTCACTATACCATATACAACAGAGAGTCCCAGACCTGTGCCTTTTCCAATCTCCTTGGTTGTAAAAAACGGATCGAAAATCTTCGGCACAATTTCTACCGGGATTCCTGAGCCGGTATCCTTAATTGAGACCCGTACGTATTCTCCGGGATCCAATGAACCGATTTGATAATAATTACGAATCATGAAGTTTTCTGATTTTATTGAAATCACTCCCCCATCCGACATTGCATCGATGGCATTAATAACCAAATTCATCACAATTTGTTGCATCTGTGTTGCATCTGCACTAATTATTTCCAGATCGGGAGCTAATGTATTAGATATTTGTACATTTTTGGGAATATTATGTTGTACAAATTCCAAAGTATCTTCAACAATTTTATTCAGATTAATGGGTGTATAATTTCGTTGATCACTTTGACGCGTAAAAGTCAACAACCGCTGAGCAATATCCGAGGCACGATGAGCGGATTTTTCAATAATTTCTGCTCTTTTGAAATTTTGCTCCGATTTTTCCGTGGAAATTTTGATAAGCTCTGCGTTGGGGATAATAGCAGCAAGAATATTATTAAAATCATGGGCAATTCCTGATGCCATCAAACCAATACTTTCTAATTTTTGTGTCTGAAGCAGCTGTTCTTGAATTTTTTTCAACTCCGTGATGTCTTTGAAAAGGAACAAAAATCCAATGGTTTGATTGCGAAAATCGCCGATCAAATTAATCGTGAGAATAACATCCAACACACTGTCCGATAATTTTTTTAGCTGCATCTCGTAATTTCGCAGTATCCCTTTCTGGTTGATTTCTTGTTTCAGATATTCAATTTTTTCTTGTTCACTAATAAAATTTTCAAAAAAATTGAATTGTCCTAAATCCTCTGATCTGTCCAGTCCTAAAAGCGAATAAGCAGCCTTATTTAAATAAATGACTTCACCATTCACGTTGGTAATACAAACCCCATCCTGCAAGATTTCTACCAAGTTACTTAATTGGAATGGTTCTTTTGATTCCTGTTTTTTGGGTTTAAAAAAATCTAACATTATTCATTCTTCGTTTTTTTAAATAAAATACCAACCTGATTGTGCCAATCTCTTTTAATACTACTAAAGCTAAAGAAAACTGCCATCGCGATGGCAAGTAGTATAAACACAGTGTTTAAAAGGAGATAGAAAGTTATCTTTTTAACCAAATACAAACCTAAAATTAACAATGCTAAACCTATTAAAGTAATAATAAGGTAACGAATGGAAACGATGGGAATTATTTTGGCAAACAAACTTTTCTTGGGCTTTGAAACAAAACCATTCAAAAATTGGAAATTTTTTAAATACCTTTCGTTTTCAACTGAAACATCACTATTCAAATATAACCATCTCAAATACCATACAAACAACATTAAACCATTTAATATCAAGGTAAATATTTGTCCATAATAGAAAATTTGGGCATTTAACTGAAAAGCAATGAAATGGAGCGCTTCAACTATGTTGGATAAAGTGAAAAGAAAAATAACCGAATTTAGATATTCAGAAACCACACAATATTTTTGATAATATCGATACCAGAATATGAGCAAGGCAAAAAGAGACAAAACGGATGAAATATAATTTCGCACTGCATATTCAGTCCAAAACGCATCGCCCACCAAAATAGAGGGATTGAATATAAATTTTTTATAATTGATAACTATTATTAATATAGCTATGAATAAAGAAAAAATTAAGTTTTGGGTTGATTTTTTTTGCCACAATCTCAAAGAATAAAAAACTA
>CAZVKP010000232.1:0-5898 GCA_964627635.1 uncultured Calditrichaceae bacterium
ATCAAATTAGGGCAACGGTTTATATACAGGGAATTTTTGCAGAATTCGAAAAAACCATACACCAAAAGGCAGAAGCCGGTGAAGCACTTACCGTTGAGGTTTTTAATCATATAACCCATGATATTTATACGCGGTTCTATGGCTCCGATTTTGAAATGGATTCCTTGTATGATATCAACTGGGCGCGCATTCCACATTTTTACTATAATTTTTATGTATTTCAGTATGCCACCGGATTTTCGGCGGCAACCGCGCTATCCCAAAAAATTCTTGCTGGAGATACACATGCCCGCGATGCTTACCTTCATTTTTTAAGCCGTGGTAATTCCGAATATTCCATCAACCTGTTAAAGGATGCAGGTGTGGACATGACCTCCCCGGCGCCGATTGAAGCGACAGCCAAATTGTTCGAAAGATTATTAGCTGAGATGGAGGAAATTTATCGCTCACTGAATTAAAACACCAACATAGTTTATTGATACAACTTTTTAAATATTAAAGGGAGCACTTTGAATACAGGATTAATTTTGCCAGATGATTACAAGCCATTATTAGATTTAAAAGATACCGAAAAAGCTATTCGGCTGATCAAAGAATTTTTCCAAATCAACTTATCACTGGAGTTAAATTTGAGCCGGGTAACAGCCCCATTATTTGTAAAAGCCGGAACCGGCATTAATGATGATTTAAATGGAATTGAAAAACCGATTTCTTTTAAGGTAAATGATCTGCAAAATACCCGGGCAGAAATTGTACAGTCTTTAGCAAAGTGGAAACGTCTGATGCTGGCGGATTACGGTTTTAAGATAGGGGAAGGTCTTTACACCGATATGAATGCCATCCGACCGGATGAAAAGCTGGACAACTTACACTCGCTGTATGTGGATCAATGGGACTGGGAAAAAGTGATATCCCCCGAAGAACGGAATTTGGAATTTCTAAAATCTACCGTTCAAAAAATATACGGGGTGATTAAAAGAACTGAAAAATATGTGGCTCAACAATTTTCCGGCATCCAGTCATTTTTGCCGGAAGACATCACCTTTATTCATACAGAAGAATTGGAGGAACAATTTCCGGAGCTGGAACCGGCGGAAAGAGAACTGAAAATCTGCCGGAAACATGGGGCGGTGTTTCTGATTGGCATTGGCGGGAATTTGAAAAACGGCAAACCCCATGACGGACGGGCACCGGATTATGATGATTGGTCAACGTCAAATTCAAAAGGATTTATGGGATTAAATGGGGATATTCTGGTTTATTACCCGGTATTAGATTGTGCATACGAGCTTTCTTCCATGGGCATCCGGGTCAATGCGAAATCTCTGGAAAAACAGCTTGAGGTTACCGGAAATACCGAGCGGAAAAAATTAATGTTCCACAAACGCCTTTTAAACAATGAATTAACAGAATCGATTGGTGGGGGCATCGGCCAATCACGCTTGTGCATGCTCTACCTGCAAAAGGCACATATTGGCGAAATTCAGGCCAGCCTTTGGTCGGATGAAATCATTCAAAAATGCCGGGAGAAAAACATCTTCTTGTTATAATAAAATAATTATTTTAAGTTGTTAATCACAAGAATACTGCGGCGAAGCAGTGTCAGATCAGTCAGGATCGATTTGCTTATATTGCAATTCTCACATGTCAATAAATCCATTGATTTTAACAAACGAAGTATTTATTATTTTATCCTTGAAAAAAAGTTCAAGAAATCAATATGAGTAAAAAACATCGCGTTTATGTAACTCGCAAAATTCCAGAAATTGGTATTAACTTACTAAAAGAGCACTTTGATGTGGAGGTGTATCCCGGTGATCTGGGAATGCCCAGAGATCTTCTCAAACAGAAAGTACAAAATATTGATGGGTTGTTATGCCTGCTTTCCGAAACAATAAACAGGGAGATAATCGATATCGCCCCAAATATTAAGATAATCAGTAATTATGCAGTGGGCTACAACAATATCGATGTGGATTACGCCACTCAAAAAGGCATTGTGGTTACCAATACACCGGAGGTGTTAACAGATGCCACAGCCGATTTAGCATGGGCACTGCTAATGGCGGTTTCCAGACGCATCATGGAAAGTGATAATCTGATACGTAGAGGAGAATTTAAAGGTTGGCGTCCACGCATGTTATTGGGAGCGGACATTAAAGGACAAACTTTGGGGATTATGGGGGGCGGTCGGATCGGGAGTGCCATGGCGGAACGAAGTCGCGGTTGGAATATGAATATTCTGTATTTTAACTTGTCCCAAAATCAACAACTGGAAGAACAATTGGGAGCAAAAAGGTGCTCTTTGGAAGAATTGTTGGCGGAATCAGATTTTGTTTCCATTCATCTACCTTTGACTTCCGAAACACAGCATCTCATCGACGCCACTGCGTTAAAAAAAATGAAGTCTACAGCATTTATAATAAATACGGCTCGAGGTGCAATTATTGACGAGAAGGCGTTGGTCCGGGCTCTAAAAGAAAAATGGATTGCCGGTGCCGGATTAGACGTGTTTGAAAATGAACCGGATTTGGCTCCGGGATTGGCTGATTTGCAGAATGCAGTTATTGTTCCTCATATCGGAAGTGCAACCGTTAGTACCAGAAATAAGATGGCAGAAATTGCAGCTAAAAATCTGATAGCGGTTCTGAATGGTGAAAAACCAACTTCACCGGTAAATCCCGAAGTTTTAAGATGAGTAACAGTTTGAAACTTACGTCATGCTTAGCCACTGAATATTTCTTCTATCTTAACAGTATGTACCGAAGACATTTATGAAAGTGTAATGAATGACGATGATATGATAACCGGAAATCATCCCCAACAAACTGAATCGATGGGGAAAATGTTTTACCAAACTTATTGGATTAGAAATGGGAAAAAAAGCAACAAAAGCATATAAAAATGCCAGGTTTTTAAATAGCAGCGATGCTCGCACCATCCGAATACTTTCTGAATATTTGGAACCGGAATTTCGATTTAAAAAACTCAATGTTAAAGATACCATTGTTTTTTACGGATCGGCCAGGGTTGTGGATGGAGATACCGCACAAGAAAATCTAAAAAAAATCCGGAAAAAATATGATGATAATCCATCCCCCGGTAATGAGAAAGAGCTAAAACTGGCAAAACTGAAAGTTCACATGTCGCAATATTATGATGCAGCTCGGGAATTGGCACGGATGCTCGCAGAGTGGTCGCAAGGCTTAAAAAACAGTCATCATCGTTTTCTGGTCTGTTCCGGCGGTGGACCGGGCATTATGGAAGCCGCAAACAGGGGTGCACTGGATGTCCCTGGTGGAAAATCCATCGGATTAAACATCTCCATAATGATGGAACAAAATAGTAATGATTACATTTCTCCCGAACTCAATTTTGAATTTCATTACTTTTTCATGCGTAAATTTTGGTTCGTATATTTGGCAAAAGCACTGGTCATCTTCCCCGGCGGTTTTGGGACTATGGATGAATTATGGGAGGTACTAACACTTACCCAAACCGAAAAATTAAAAAAGAAAATTCCGGTGGTTTTGTACGGGAAGGAATACTGGAATAATGTGATCAATTTCCAGTACATGGTAGACCACATGGTGATTGACGAAGATGATTTAAATTACTTTAAAATTGTGGATTCTCCCCAAGAAGCATTCGATCATCTGTGCCATGAACTTACTGATTTGTTTCTGTAAATTTGTGGGATTTGATCTTTTGAAACAAATAGGTGGTCGCAGAAGAATACTGCCTGAAATAACTATTTATTCATCGCCAAAAGCGATACCTGCTATCCGGAGTACCAGAAGCCACCCTACTCCATCTTTCTCTTGATCCCAATGACATTTGGAATTTTCCATGCAGTGTCGTTATCATCGCTTAGAAAGAATCTGGATTCATAAATTCCAAATAATTCTTTTTCGGCATCTCCCGAATTAAAATATAAGCTGGCTTCCGGTCCCCCTTCCAGATACATGGCATTGTATATTTCCAATGGAAGTTGTAACAGCATATTAATAAAATCGTGTACAGAGTAGGGAGAACGACAATGAATGAACAGCACATTACCGGATTTATCCACTGCCAGGCAGGCAATGCTCCATTTTTCCGGTTGTTGCTCCCAAACATTACCTTGGTTGCAGCTTATCATCCGGATGCTTTGAGAAAAGCTATGATACTTGTCCTTCCAGTTATTAAAATCCTGACAACGCCGGTCAATAACTTGAACCGGGGAAATGTCATCTTTAGTTGGCCCACAGGCAAATATACAATTGTAGCGGTCATTCAGATGACCATTGTTAATATGCTCTTTGCTTTTTAGATAGCCCACTGATGTTAAATAGTCGGTGGCATACATACCGGCATTGATAGCAGCCGTCAGTTTAAAATCATTTGCCCATCTTTTTGCAGACCGCCTCTGTTTTCCATGCTCGGTAGCACAATAAATGTTAAAATTGAAATGCTGCGGGTTAATTTTCAAAACGGTAATATTTGAATTTTTCAAATGGGAAGAAATAGGTGCTTTAAAATCTCCTAAATGAAGACCGGTCTCAAGCTTTTGCCATTTAGGATTATTTTCTGATTGGCATAATGCTGAACAAAATATGAATGAATTAAAAATCAGTAAAATCAATACATTATTGCGAAATTGTGACCACCGGCCAAAAGTGTTACCAAAATAACTGTCTATTAGTTTGCTCAAAATAATCCGTTCATGTTAAAATCAGTCCCAGAAGTTTATCCATAAAATATTTGAAAATACTATGTTGTGTAAATCTATCATATCCAATACGGAATAAATATGATTACAAAATCAAAATACGCTGTGGTGATTATCATATGTTAAACTTCATCAAATTTATTTTCTATCAGTGCTTGTTGTGCAAATTGATTTGGAAACCGTTGAAACGGTTATCTATGCTTTGGTAATGTTTAGAAAAACCTGGATAAATCCCCGTCTGGCGCCGAACAGTCAGGTGTTAATTCAGAGAATTTTTTATTAACACCCTGCTTTACAGACTGTGTGAAAACAAAATATGGACGAACTAACATTCATAATTTCGAAATAGAAAATATTGAACCTCTACAAGGTTCTTCATTTTATTTAGCATTCTCTCAAATCTAAAAATATTAAGTTCCTACGGAACAAACTTATCTTAGAATTCCGTTAGGAATTCAATATTTGTAGAAACCTGAATTACCCTATAAATCAGGAACACTGTAGGTGTTCGATAATTAGAGTTAGAATAAAATTTGTCAGATTTTAAACTATTCATTCAGTTTTAATAATATTTATAAATTTAGAAAAAAATTTACACAACTTGTTTAGCGGATTTCTTGAAAAAACGATTAATTTTAAATCAACCACTTCAGTCCACCTGGTAACAGACACGGGTTTACAAATCATGTCTTAATCCATTAATTAACAAAAATGGTTATCAATATAAAATGCATTTAAACTCTTAAGTATTCCTGCATTTGCGATAATTAAATTAATTCCGTAAATTCGCCATTTCCAAAACAAAAATAAAAAAGGTAATTTATGACATTAACCGGAAAAGAAAAACGTGCTTTGCGAGCCGAAGGTAATCAAATTAAACCGGAAATTTGGATTGGAAAAGAGGGTGTAACAGAGGGCGTTTTGCAGTCTCTCGAAAATTCTTTCAGCACCAAAGAACTGGTGAAAGTTAAAGTGCTGGAAGCCTCTCCTTCGGATAAAAAGGAAGTTGCAGAAAAACTGTCCCAAAATGCCGATGCTGAAGTCGTTCAAATATTGGGAAATACCATTTTACTCTATCGGGCTTTACCGGAGGATACGGATTGAAAATTCCGGGCGGGAAATATCCGTTACTTCTCACATTAATGGCAGTTCTGTTTGGTTTTTCATTCATTGCATCCAAAAATGCA
>CAZVKP010000233.1:0-5891 GCA_964627635.1 uncultured Calditrichaceae bacterium
TTCTTATTAACACCGGGATTAATCCCGGTGTTAATGACAAAAAGACTCAATCAATTAACCGTTTTAACGGTTTCCAGAAAAATCTGCAACAAGCTGCTTGAAGGGGGACAGAGGGATAAATTGTTCGCTCATTCTGAAATAAACGCCCCTTACATCCCCCTTCATGGGGGGAATTTCGATCCATTAGTTCGTACACACATCGCATATTTAGTCAATATAGTTTAACTGATCTTTCATATTAATTTATTCTTATCACAGATTATATGAACTCACTAAATTTATCAAGTATTTTTATTAGGGAAGGAATTTCCAATTTCCTAATTCGGACGCCTGCACATTCAAATATTTTTAAGGATGCTTTATGGAAGTCTCGATGGCGGTATTTATCGGAAAGAAAGACAACCTCATTAATTTCTTTTTGGGAAATCTGTTTTGCGCATTCATTGCAGGGAAATAAGGTAGAGTATATCCGACATCCGTCCAGGTTGCTGGTCGTTGAATTCAGAATTGCATTTGCCTCAGCATGCATTACATAAGGGTATTTCGTCTTTAACCAATCACCCTCTCTTTCCCAGCTAAATTGGCTCTCATCTATCCCGGCAATAAAGCCATTATAGCCAGTTCCCACAATATGATTTTTGGGATTAACGATCACAGCACCCACCTTACTACTTGGGTCTTTGGAACGCAGCGAAGTAAAAACCGCTATTCCCATAAAATACTCATCCCAACTGAGATAAATATTGCTCATGGAATCAACTCCAAGATATTTTTACTGAAAAATACATTTTAATTTGTTAATTTAAAAACCGAAACTTAAATATTAATTTCCGGAGAGTGAAGATTTGAGAAAAAATGTATATCGATTTAAGGGAAATTTTAAAAGCTTCCTGTTTATTTTAGCTGTGCTTCTGGTTTTAGGGTTTCTTTATTATACCCAACTTTTGGTTAATGAACTGCAAAATCAGTCCAGGGCGTTTCTCAATTTTCGAATAAAAATTTTCGAGAAAAATATCAATACGGAAGAAGTTCAGGATATGAGCTTTTTTTTCAACGAGGTCATTAAACAGGCAGATTATCCCATCATTTACACTGATGCAGCGGGAGAACCGGTTTTTTGGCGAAATGTGGAAATACCCCAAATTATGAAACGTCCCATACCACCGGATACATTAAATCAATTACGAAATATGGTGAAGGAATTTGATGAAACCAACAAACCTATTCCCATATCCTACCAGGGAGAAATTTTAGGATATTACCATTATGGAGAATCACAAATCATTCAAAGACTTAAGTGGCTCCCATATATCGAAATATTTGTAGTAGCGTTATTTATCTTGATCGGTTATTCGGGATTCAGTTCAATTAAAAAAAGTGAAGAACAATTTATTTGGGTTGGCATGGCAAAAGAAACTGCCCATCAATTAGGAACGCCTCTGTCTTCTTTAATAGGATGGATTGAGTATATAAAATCCTCTCCGGAAAAGGTTGAAAAAGTGGTCCCGGATGTGGAAAGAGATTTAAATCGATTAAAAAAAGTTACAAACAGATTTTCCAAAATCGGATCGACACCGGATTTACAGAAACAAAATCTTGACTCTGTTATCAACGAAATATTAGCATATTTTAATCGTCGATTACCTGCAGATCAGGAAAAAGTAACTATACAATCGAAAATAAATCCTGAACTACCACCCTTATTAATTAATAAAGATTTATTTTCCTGGGTTCTTGAAAATTTAATTAAAAACGCACTTGATGCACTTGAGGGCAACAGTGGCGATATTACCATAAAAAGTGACTATTTGGATGAAAAGAAAATATTTATAGACGTTCAGGACACCGGCAAAGGCATACCCTCTCGCGAGCGTAAAAACATTTTTAAACCAGGCTTCAGTTCCAAAAAGCGTGGATGGGGTTTGGGACTTAGTTTAGCAAAACGGATTATCGAAGATTATCATAATGGGAATATACAATTAAAGGACTCTCAACCAGATGTTGGCTCTAACTTCCGGATTATTCTTAATGTAAAAAGTTCTTGATCTGCTTATAAAAAATTAAAATTTCATATTATTCACAAACTCTAACTGGACAGCACTAAAACGCATTTCCTTCATGCTGTAAAAGCCAACGTTTAATCTCTAATCCACCAGAGTATCCACCCAATTTACCATCTTTTTGTATCACCCGGTGGCATGGTACTATTATGGGAATCGGATTTTTACCATTCGCATTACCAACTGCCCTTACAGCTTTTTTATGCCCAATGGAATCTGCCAGAGCGAAGTAGCTCAAGGTTTTTCCAAATGGTATCTTTTGCAAATGTTCCCAAACGTTTATTTGAAATGGGGTTCCCATCAACTGAAGGGGGACATTAAATTGGGTAAGACCATTATTGAAATAATTAAATAATTGTTCTTTGGCTGTCTCAGTTATGTTATTTTCTTCATCTTGAAAAATAATTGTCTCATCAGGGAAATGGGATTTATTGAATGTGCTTGAAGGAAAAAGAATAGTTACTAAACCTTTATTACTGGCAAGAATTGAAATTTTCCCAATGGGCGTTTGCAAAACAGATTGATATATTTTCATATATTCTTTTCCTGCGGATAAAATTGGTGAGTACAGTGGTAATATAAATAATTGTCAATCAGGCCAAGATGGAAGAAAATCATTTTATCAGAACTGCTGTTCCACTTGCTGAGACCATCAGCATGCCGTCGCGAACAACTTCATAGTCAATGTCCACGCCAATCACGGCGTTTCCCCCCATCGATTGCGCCTTCTGTTCCATTTCCTGCAGAGCAATTTGTCTGGCATTGGAGAGTTTATTTTCGTAGGATCCCGAACGACCACCCACAATGTCTGTAATACTGGCAAAAATATCACGAACAATATTGGCGCCCATAATAGCCTCTCCGGTTACAATTCCCTTGTATTCCAATATTTGTTTTCCCTCAATTGTATGTGTGGTGGTAACAATCATTTCACTATTCCTTACAATTTATTTAAAATACTTGGTTAAATCGGCTATTGAATCGATAACGGCATTTGGTTTTATATTGGATTTCTTCAGATGTTCTTCTCTGAATTTCCCGGTTTTAACAAGAATTCCGAACAAACCGGCATTTTGACCTCCCTGAACATCCATCTCTATATCATCCCCAACAATTGCAAGTTTATCCAGGGGAATATCAATTTTTTCAGATGCTAATTGAAAAAAATCTTTTCTGGGTTTGCCCACAACAGTTGCCCTTTTTCGGGAAGCATACTCTAGTGCAGCAACAATTGCCCCCGCATCCAGGGTTAAGCCTTCTGTGGTTTGCCAAAAACGATTCTTTTGTAATGCCAATATTTTAGAACCGCGCATTATTAAACGAAAGGCATCATTTAGCTTTTCCAAAGTCAAATCTTGCCCCACATCTCCGATAACGACGTATTCCGGATTGGCTGTGGTATTTTTGAATTCACTAAAATCTTTCACTGCACTGCCCGATAAAAACAGATAGATGTTTTTTGCTCCCCTGCTTTTTAACCATTGAACGCCAGCTAATGGAGCAGATAAAATCTGTTCTTCTTCAACGGGAAAACCAAGTCTTTTTAGATGATGCCATATGGTTATCCTGCTCTTGCGTGTAGTGTTGGTCACTAACAAAAACGGTATTTCTTCCTCGATTAATGCTTCAATAGTTTCTGAAGCACCGGGAATCCGGTTATTTCCGGAAATTAGAACACCATCAATATCAATTAAAAAACCAGAAATTTGATGAGGCATGTTACTATTTTTTTTAAGATTAAAAAAAGTCCCCTAAGAATCTGATCTTAAAAGGACTTTTACACTATCCCAATTTATGTCTCAGCAGTTTCGGCAACTTGCTCTTCAGTCTCTTTTTCTTCGGAGGGGATTCGAACCACAAAAGAATTGGTCGGACAACGCTTTACAGCGTTATCAAAGTCTTCCCAATCTGGTGGTATTGTGGGTAAATTATTCTCCATCACCAATTTTTCTGATGGGGTAACTTTGGGCTTTGTACAAAGGGCACAACCAATACAACCAACCGAGCACACTTCCCTCACTTCTTTTGCCGAATTTTGGTTTACACACCCAAGAAACACTTTTTGAGACCGTGGAATAAGCTGCATTATCCCCTTCGGACACTCTTCCACACAAATTCCACATGCTGTGCATTTATCTTCAAATACCGTCGGTAGTCCATTATCTAACATCGCCATTGCATCAAACGGGCACGCTTTTACGCAGGAGCCATGACCAAGGCAACCATATTCACACGCTTTGTGGCCACCTAACAACAATTCTTCAGCATTACAATCTTCCAGACCTTCATATTTAAATTTATCTTTAGCAATACCGTGAGCCCCCTGGCATCGAACAACCGCTACCTTTGACTCGCCCTCTTCTGCTTCAACGCCTAAAATATCTGCTATTTTATGCATGGTCTCTTCACCACCTGGCGCACATAAATTAATGGAAACTCCTTCGTTTACAATGGCTTCTGCGTATTGGGAACATCCGGGATACCCACAGCCACCACAGTTCGCACCTGGTAAAAGGTCATCTATTTTTTCAATTCGAGGATCTTTTTCAACATAAAAAATCTTTGATGCATATGCTAAAATAGCGCCAAATATTAATCCTAAACCTCCTAACGTAATTAGAGACGATAAAACCTGTACACTCAATTCTAAGCTCCTTTAATTTTAAATTTGGTGTGAAAAAATACACACTTGCTTACTTTAAATCAAGAAAATTCCTTTTTTATACAGTTACCCTAAATGATAGTTTCGTCAAAAAAAACAAAATGCTTATTAATTAGCGAAAATGTGCGAATATGAAAATTAGAAAGTATGGATAAAGTTATGACAGATAAAACTAACAAAAAGAGTGATCCTAAACCCTTTTTGGAAAGAGAACATCCCTGTCCGGTATGTGGTAAAAGTTCCAATCACCGCTATCTTAAAGATCAGGTGTATTCAGTTATTAAAAGAGATGAAGATTTTTTCATTAGTCAATATCAATGGGTTACTCCTGAATATAATCAATATAATTTATATCATTTTTATTTGTGGCATTGTATTTATTGCAAGTTTACCGAGGAAAGAAGTTTCTTTTTAAAAAGCCATTCTAATTATACCGAACATCAAATTGCCTTATTAAAATCATTCAAAAACAATATGTTGGATAATCCCATTATTCAAGGAATTAGTGAATACATTCATTATCCAAATGTTACACATATTTCTGTCATTGCTCTACACTTGCTCGCATTATATATCCAACAAATTCCAGACACGGATGGTCAAAATTTAGAAAAAATAGCGATGTTCTATCATAGAACTGCGTGGATGTATCGATTGCAAAAGCAGGATGAGACTTTACAAGATATCAGTACTTTATTGAGTAAGTTCAATCAAAGGTACGAAAATTTTCAATCCGGTTTTTTGAAAATCTTTAAAGAATTTGAATTATTTCATCATTGGATTAACAAAAATATCGTATTTCAGGATACTAAAAATTTCGAAGAAGAAAAATATAATTCCGCGCCTGTTCAGAATTTGCCAATAGAATTTAAACAAAATCTTCAAGATAATTTGAAAACATTACAAAATTACTATAAATCCACGGTTGAGTATTATGAACAGCTAAACACAAATAAAAAAAATGAATCCGCTTATAAATCCTCCTTATATCAAAAATTTCAGGATTTGGTTATTCAGTTAAGAAATTTATGGCCGGAAATAGCAGTTAGCAAACAATCTGCCATTCAGCATGCTATAGAGAATTATCAGAAGATAATCGATTCCAATTTACTTGACACCGATTTTCATTATGTTTTAGAAACCCTCAAGCCATCACAGACTTGATCCGA
>CAZVKP010000234.1:0-4624 GCA_964627635.1 uncultured Calditrichaceae bacterium
ATTAAATCCGAAGGACGCTATTTTGCGTTGCGGGTTCATGGAGACAGCATGGTGAACGCCGGAATTCTGGACGGGGACATGGTGGTTGTACAATCCACTTCGGTTGCTCGTAACGGCGATATTGTGGTGGCTTTGCTGGAAGATGAAGTTACAGTAAAACGCTTGATTTCCCAAAATAAAGATAATTTCCTGAAAGCAGAAAATCCTGGTTATCCTGATATCTACCCTCAAAGTGAATGGACTGTGCAGGGAAAAGTTGTGGGATTAATTCGCGATACCATACAATGAGGTAAATTCATGAAAACAAAAAAACACCACGAAAATAAAAAGAACCAAAAGCCGGCTCAAACAGCAGAAGAATTTTTCCAACTGCCCCGTGCGGAAGTTTTAACCGAACAGCTTCAGAACGGTAAACAACAAATCGGGGATTTGGTGACTAATCCGGCATTACGTCCGGGAGACCGTTTTACGTTGGAAATAAAAGACAATTCCATGGAAGCAGCCGATATTCGCGCAGGTGATTATGTAATTGTAAAAAAAGAGTCCGTTTATCCGGAGGGTTGCATCCTGGCAGTTCAATTAGGAGAAAAACAGTTGGTCCGTCGTTATACCCGTGCCGCGGGACGAATTCATTTACAGTGCGATCCCCCGTCCCGGCAAACGATTATTGTGGAAGAACATACACCTGACTTTAAAATTTTGGGACGAGTTGCGCAGGTAATTCGGGAAATCAGATAAAGTCTTAGAGTCTTAGCCGTTTTTTTTGAATTAACAAGACTTCCGGAAGTGACAAAAAAGCATATTCAATTATTCGTTAAACATTTATTTCAGAAACGAAAATACGGACACCGGACTGGTGATTACAAAAAATTTCACATATCGCTGAATCGCGAGAACGTGAAAAAATCCATGAGTTGCAGCCAATGTAACTGACCTGGCGGAAGCACGTTTAAAACCATTATTAACCGTTAAATATTGAATGATGAATGATCAATGAAGAATGACAAGTGACCAAACTGACAGGGAGGTTGTAAAATGTATTTTGAAGAACTTTTCGAACCTATTGAAGTGATTACCTATTTTCAAAACGGGAAGATCATTCCCTTAAAATTTCGTTGGAACGGTCGAGTATATAAGATAAAACAGGTAACCGGGCACTGGAGAGAAAGTCATGGATATGCGCAACAACATCATTTTTCGGTACAGGTGGACGGATCAGACTGTTTTGAACTGCTGTTCAACAACGCCGACTTTTCCTGGCAACTGGCGCGGGTCTGTATGGAAGGATGAAAAAAATCTGTGAATAGCAGATTGAAAAAATTTTAACCATTATTAAGGAGACAAGCATGGAAGCCACTACTCAAAAAATCGCTAAGAGAATCAGACAACATTCCAAATACAGTGAACACATTGCACTGAATCCCGATTTACTCCTCAAGCTTTACGAACTGCTACAAGGAGAACGGGATACGGTGAAAGTGTACAGCAAAGCGCTGGAGAGCGAGCTGTGCTTTGTCAATCCCCACCGAATGAACCCCGATCAAGTGACTGTGGATTGTCCGGTGTACACCACCCGGGAACTGGCACACATCATCTCCCTTTCCGGAGAAGATTTCCGGCGCTTTCATTATTTGAAGACCAGGTTGGTGGGGTGAATGATGAGAAAACAACATCTTCATGAAAGATAAATTCTTAATTCAAAACTTATTAGCTGCTTTTTACAAATCTACTAACCCGAACCTTTTACATACAAAAATTAACATTTCTTAAAATGTTGTTTGTTTTATTTTTCAGAAGTCATTAAAATATTCATAATGATGGATAACCTTCTAGATTTAGTTTCCAATGATGGTTTACCTGTTGCTGAGGTGAAACCTTGGGCAGAAGATAAATACAACCTTATTCATTATTATATTTCTCAATTCGCAACTAGTATGAAGCAAAAATGGGATGCCCGTATTTACATTGATTTATTTGCTGGTTGTGGCGTTTCAAAAATAAAAGGCACGGAAAAATTTCTATTGGGTTCTCCTTTAATAGCGATGAATATTAAATACCCTTTTGATAAATATATTTTCTGCGATATCGAATCGGAATATTTAAATGTATTAGAGAAGCGACAAAAAAAATATCTATCCCATCTTTCTACTGAATTTATTTTAGGTGATGTAAACACAAAAACAAATTCAATTTTGAATTGCATTCCCAGACCATCCAAAAACTATAAAGTTTTAACCTTTTGTTTGATTGATCCTTATAAATTGAAAAATTTTCAATTTATCACAATTAGCGATTTATCAAAAATTTATGTAGACTTCCTTCTTTTAATACCAACAAACATGGATTTGAAAAGAAACTGGTTGAATTATTTACAACCGAATAATTCAACTATTGATTTATTTCTTGGAGAATCAAATTGGAGAGAAGATTGGAAAAAGAATTTCAAAGAAGGCGTTAAATTTAGTTATTTTTTTGTCAAAAAATTCAACAAACAGATGGAAGAATTAAATTATAGAGTGCCAAAATCAGATTATATTGTCCAAATAAGGAATAAAAGAAGAAACGTTCCTTTATACCACTTGACTTTTTATTCACGTCACCCTTTAGGAATGCAATTTTGGGAAAATGCTGTTAACCGTTCTACAAACCAATTAAATTTCTTACATAATGGATATAAGCATGGCAAATAAATCAAAAATCGAATGGACCGAATCCACCTGGAATCCCCTCACGGGCTGTAACAAAGTGAGCCCCGGTTGCAAGTATTGCTATGCGGAACGTTTTTCTAAACGATTAAAGGCAATGGGTCAGCCGAATTACCGAAATGGTTTTAAATTAACATTACATGAACATGTGCTGCAACATCCCCTTTCCTGGAAAAAACCACAGATGATTTTTGTGAATTCCATGAGCGACTTGTTTCATAAAGAGGTTCCTTTTGAATTCATTCAAAGAGTTTTTGATGTGATGAACAAAGCACACTGGCATGTTTTTCAGGTACTCACAAAACGATCCGAGCGTCTGTTGGAATTGCATCAACATTTACAATGGCCACAAAACGTGTGGATGGGAGTCAGCGTCGAGAACAACGACTATACGTTTCGAATCGACCATCTGCGGCAAACGAATGCAAAAATCAAATTTCTCTCTCTGGAACCACTATTGGGTCCCCTCCCCTTTCTGAATCTTTCCAATATCGATTGGGTGATTGTGGGAGGCGAATCCGGACCAAAATCTAGGCCTATTAAAACTGAATGGATTTCAGAAATCAAAGATCAATGCAACAAAGCAAATGTCCCGTTTTTCTTTAAACAATGGGGCGGAAAAAACAAAAAGAAAAACGGGCGGCTGCTGGAAGGAAGAGCCTGGGATGGAATGCCTGTAGCTGACCACCCAGTATTTCAACGAGAAGCAGGATAGCTTATTTTTTTTGCCTGCCTGCTGCAGGCAGGCTTTCAACAGTCTAATTTTGAGAGAACCCGCAAGCAGATAGGAACAGAAACGATTTGCTTTTAGTAATCGATAATGGTAATATGGATACACTGTGAAGTAAAATTGGATATGAAGAATTTACAGAAAAGTTTTAGAATGGCGGAGCAACTGAACTGACTTATCTGACTATTAAATAACAAAAATAAACAAAGTAAATTATTTCCAAACCCAAGAGAAATTTTTATGAATAAAATCAAAGAAGAAGCTAAAAAACTCATTGACACACTGCCGGATAAGGTAACGTGGGATGATATTATGTATGAATTTTATGTGAAAAAAAAAGTTAGCCGAAGGTCAGAAAGCAGCCGATGAAGGACGAGTGATCTCACATAACGAAGTTAAAAAACGAATTTTCAAAACAAAAAATTGATAAAAATCCCTTCTCAGTTCGTCTCTCTCAAATACGGATTATTTCCCAGCAGTTTTAATAGTAACATTAATTGTCGATGGGATTCCTGCAATTGTTCTCGCATATCGGCAGGAATGTCTTCGGGAAGTTCGCCACCTTCAAAAAGAATTTCAAGCGCATCCATGGCAGTGTTGATAAGCTGCATACGGCGTAAAAGCTCTTTTTCATTTTTATCCGGATAATAGCCGCCATCGTCGGTTATCTCAAGTGTAGCAAAATACTTTCCCCGAAGATAAACCAACAATTCAACAACCATCTTATGCACAACCGGACCGGCAAACTGAGTTTTGCACCAGCACACCTGAAGCGAATCAATTTCTGAGTCTTTTGAATACGTCCGGGTTGGATTTTGCTTTTCAAGGAAGGCGGAGAGAGAATTCCCCAGCCGTCCATCCGGATAAAAGAAAAAACCCAGCGGCTCTGCATGCGAATGAAGCTGCAGGTTTATGCCGGTCAGGTTCAAGTCTGCAAAGGAAAAACGTTCATACTCCCAATTCAGCTCGCAGCTTAAATCAGCGAGTTCATCCAGCAGCGGTTGAATCAAATCCGGCGATTTCAATTTTCCCTTGTAAAAAATGGTTACTCCCATAAAGAATCCCCTGAATGGTATTTTCGAATTTCATTTTCCAGCGACATCTGAATTTCTTCCAGTTCGCGAATCTCCTGCTGCATCTCTTCGGCAAGCACTGGAATTTTATCCGCAAGTACTGCCAATGCCTGTCG
>CAZVKP010000234.1:4634-5888 GCA_964627635.1 uncultured Calditrichaceae bacterium
GTCGATTGGTTTCCATCGCACGGATGCTCACTTCCGCCGATTTCAATCCGTCCGAAAGGCTGGCATCGCGGAGGTCCGCATCATCTTCATTCTCATAATCCCATAACCCATGCATAGCGCGTCCGAGTTTTACGGCAAAAAGAACTTCATTCCACAGCAAATCCTGATATGCGCCATCCAATATTTCCTGCAACTGAACAAATTCTTCCGATTCGGATATTCTCTCACTTATTTTGTGGATACGCATGGCACAATCATGAGCCCGTTTTTCCAATGCCGTTTCCGGAGGTTCGGGAACCGAGTCGGGCAGATCATTTAAATCGATATCCAAACGCTCAGCGTCTTTTTCCAGCATTTCCCGCACTTTTTCAAAATTGCGCTGAACCACTTCCAACGTGCCTTCCCAGCTATCGGGATCAATGCCATCGGCTTCCAGCAGCAAGCGGTCCGCCTGTTCCTGCTGATATACCGCACAATGTTCCGTCCAGGGACATTTCGGGCAGCGGTAATCACAATAATTGTATGGTGCTTCGGGAATTTCCATAAAATTTACCTGTTTTTAGAAATATAAAAAATTTTGAGGAAATTGGCAAAACGAAATGGTTGTTTTTGGGAAAGAATTTGGAAATATCTGCATCCACAAATTCTATGTAAAATGTAGTCTGCAAAAAGATCTTTGATTATGTCCATAAAACCTGTATTTTATGGGTGGCTAAAGTATAATAAAAAGGTTACCCATAAATGGAATATTCCTTTCTGAATCGTGAAAAAGAGCTTGATTTTCTGCATCGGAAATTTCAGTCAGCCCAGCCTGAACTATTAATATTTCGCGGGCGGCGCCGGGTGGGAAAAACATTTTTACTCAAAGAGTTTTCTGAACAGGTTAATGGGTTGTACCTGTTAGCCACAGTATCATCGACTCAGGATCAACTTCAAAGCTTTTCAAAAACTATCAGTGATCATTTCGGAGACAGGCTGCTGGAAATGCGCCCTTTTAGCACCTGGGACGAATTATGTCTCTACCTAAATCAACATGTTCAAAAACGTACCGCTATTATTATTGATGAATATCCTTATTTGCTGGAGTCACAACCCGGATTGAGTACCATTATTCAGAAATACTGGGACGAATTTTACCACACAAATCCCAACATTTTTTTAGTGTTAAATGGATCGGCACTCTCGATGATGGAAAAAGAAACGCTGGACAGTAAATCCCCCCTGTACGGACGACGTAGCGGACAGTGGTTTGTC
>CAZVKP010000235.1:0-5887 GCA_964627635.1 uncultured Calditrichaceae bacterium
AACTGAATAGTCAACATCTGGAACCACTTGAAACCAAAACGTTTGGGGAGAATGGGATTTCTATGGTTGTGCAGACCAATCAATCGCATCTCCAAATGGCACAAGCCTCTAAGCTACAAGTATTTTCGGATGGGAATTTACTTACTCCCCCAATTAATGTTTCGGAGAAAACAGGTTACATCGCTCAGGAATTAACTTTAGATGTGGAACAGCAAACTCCACTGCGGATCGAAAAGCTGGTCTCTGTTTATACCTCGCGTGACCGTGCGATTAGCGAGCATGCTTTGGAAGCGCGCACCGCCATCCAACGGGTGAAGAATTTTGAGCAAATATATCAAAGGCACCATAAAGCTTGGTCCTGTCTCTGGCACCGATGTGATATGGTATTAACCGGACATTTACAAGCCCAACGAATTTTACGATTGCACATTTTTCATCTATTGACCACTGCGTCAATGAATACCATTGACCTGGATGTGGGCATTCCGTCCCGTGGATGGCATGGCGAGGCGTATCGCGGACACATCTTTTGGGATGAACTCTTCATCTTTCCGTTTTTAAATTTACGAATCCCCGAACTCACTCGTTCTTTGTTGATGTATCGCTACCGCCGGTTACCGGAGGCTCGTTATGCAGCGGCCGAAGCCGGTTACAGTGGTGCCATGTATCCGTGGCAGAGCGGGAGCAACGGAAGGGAGGAAAGTCAGGTTTTGCATTTGAATCCAAAATCCGGCAAATGGCATCCGGATAATACCTATTTCCAACGCCATGTAAATGCGGCAATTGTATACAACATCTGGCAATATTTTCAGGCCACCAATGATTATGAATTTCTTTCATTCTACGGGGCGGAGATGATACTGGAGATAGCCCGTTTTTGGTCCAGTATGGCGAGCTATAATACTGAGCGCGGGCGCTACGAAATCCATAATGTGGTTGGTCCCGATGAATATCATACTGAGTATCCGGATTCCGATCAACCCGGATTGAACAACAATGCCTACACCAATGTAATGGCGGTGTGGGTATTAAGAACTGCAATTCGGGTGTTAGACCTGGTCGTGATGGATTGCCGGGAACAAATACTCAGTGAGTTGGAAATTGATGAAAAGGAGATTTCGCGGTGGCAGGATATTGCATCAAAAATGTATATTCCCACGCACGATGGCAATATCATCAGTCAATTTGAGGGGTACGAACAACTCCCGGAATTTCCCTGGGAGGAGTATGAGAAAAAATATGAAAATATCCAGCGCCTGGACCGAATATTGAAAGCCGAAGGTGATTCTCCCAATCGGTATAAGGCCGGGAAACAAGCAGACGTGTTGATGCTGTTTTATTTGTTTTCTTCTGAACAATTACAGGAGATTTTTGAGGGATTGGGGTATGAGTTTGATCCTGAACTGATTCCTCAAAATATTGAGTATTACACAAACCGTTCTTCCCATGGATCCAGTTTAAGCCGTTTGGTCTACTCCTGGGTATTGTCTCGCCTGGACCGTGAAAAATCCTGGAATTTCTTTATGGAAGCACTGAAGAGTGATGTGGAAGATATTCAGGGCGGCACAACACCTGAAGGAATTCATTTGGGTGCTATGTCCGGTACAGTGGACATAATACAGCGATGCTATTGGGGACTGGTTATTCAAGACGATGTCTTGTGGTTGAATCCATCTTTCCCTGAAATCCTCACTTCCATCAAACAACGCATCATTTACCGTGGGCACTGGATCAACTTGACTTTAACTCATAAAACGCTCACAATTTATATTGAACCGGATGGTAAGTTAGAGATGAAGATTGGTCTGATGGATGAAATACATAAATTCCACCCGGGTGAAACCCGAAAATTTGAGCTTGATTGACAGGAGTTGATTTTTCCAATGTTTGTAGGTGTCAACGCCGGAGCATTGACACCAGAACAACAATTGTTTTCCTCATTTACTGCGATGATGAGTATGTGAACGCAGCGCAGTGACCTGAGTGCAAAAAAATTACAGACACAATATAGAAAAGGTCCCTCACGTGCGTGGATCGACGGATATAAAGTCCGTGGTCTACCATAGATTTTATAGTTTAATATTCTGGAATTTTCTTTAAGTCATCTTCAGTTGCGGGACTTAATATAATTGCCTGTCCGCCGCCGGGCGCCAGTGAAGCAGTCCATGTTTGACCTGAGTTCACAATAAACTTCTCGATTTTCACCGGATTGGGATTAGTTTTCCAATCGGCGCCCGCGCCGTCTGAGAAAACTTGGGCGACATATGGTTGTTCCGAATCCAGAAAATTTAAGGATAGTTTCAATTCACGTTTTTTTTCATCCGTAATACTGCCAACATACCAGGTATCCCCCTTTTTTCTGGCGATGCTCACAAAATCACCAATTTTCCCTGACAGAACGTTGGTTGCATCCCAGGTAGTTGGCACTTTTTGAATGAATTCAAACTCCGGTTGATTTTCATAGTTTTCCGGTAAATCTGCAACCATTTGTAGTGGACTAAATAGCACCGCGTAATAGGCCAATTGCTTTGCCCGCGTCGTGTAAACCCGATTTTCCGGTTGATATTCCTTAAATTCCAAGTCGAAAATGCCGGGAGTATAATCCAGAGGACCGGCTAACATTCGGGTAAACGGCACGATAGTGGTGTGCTCCGGGGGATTCCCAAAGCTCCAGGCATTGTATTCCATGCCACGCACTCCTTCCCGGGTCATCATATTGGGGTAAGTCCGGGATATTCCGGTGGGTTTAATCGGTTCATGCGCATCGATCATTATTTTATGTTCTGCTGCTTTTTTGACTACTTTCCGATAATGATTAACCATCCATTGTCCATGGTGGTGCATCCCCTCCGGTTTCATCTCACCCGCATAACCGGTTTTTACCGCCTGAATTCCCAGTTTATCATAGTAGGCAAATGCGGAGTCCATCTGAGCTTCATAAGTGGGAATATCACCACCGGTCTCATGATGACCAATGATATAAATATCTTTTTGCTTTGCATAATCCACTACTTTGTTAATGTCAAAATCCGGATAAGGTGTTAGGAAGTCAAACTTTACGTCTTTCAGCCAACCTTCCCAGCCGCGATTCCAGCCCTCAATGAGAAGTCCGGGAATTCCAAATTTACTGGCATAATCGATACGTTCCAATGCATGTTCTGTAGTAGCACCGTGTTTGGGACCTGAATGCCAGGTGTATTTCCTGATATGCATTCCCCACCAGACACCCATGTATTTCATGGGTTTAATCCAGGAAGGATCCTCAATCGCAAGCGGTTCATTTAAATTTAAAATCAGGTGAGATTCTATAAGGTCTCCCGGATTTTCGACAATTTGAATGGTGCGCCAGGGTGTTCGATGTGGGGTGGATGCTTTTACCTTGATGCCGTCCGGCCAGGGAACCAGAGCTGATCTGAGTGTATAGTCCTCCGCCCGTACTCTTTCCAGCGTCATGCCGGCATAATCCGTAAGATCTGCTTCATGAATGCTTAAATACAGCCCATCGGTGGTTTCCATTGTGAATGGTGTATTAACACCTACAATCTGAGTGAGTGGTGTATTTTGATACAGTTTCTCATAGCTTTCATAATCATTTGGAATCCACCAACAGGAGTGATTATCTGAGAAACGGAACAACGTTTCTTCCGCGGTGATCTGAAAATCATTTAAATTTTCCTGTTCCGGAAGAAAATATCTGAATCCGATACCATCATCATAAGCACGGAACATGAGTTTCATTTCCCGGTTGGGAGGGGATTTTTCTTTAAGGTGGATGATTAACTCATTGAATTCATTTTTTATCGCTTTACTGGTGCCCCACACCGGATTCCACACCTCTGAAAAATCCTGCTGTAAGCTTTCAACAATCTCAAAATTTTGCTTCAAAGAGGGCGCTTCTTTGAATTGGAATCCCAATGATGAGGGTACGATGACCGGTTTTTCTGCATAATTCACACTGTAATGAGGGATACCGTTTATAAGCGAGAATTGAATGCTTAACTTTTCATTGGGAGAACTGATTTTTTGGGCGAATAAGAAGGACCCGAGTAAGAAAATTAAAATAATGGCTGTAAAAATCCGGTTACTCATAGTGTCTCCTGTCTTTTTGCCTCAAATTTATAGAAAAAAAGTGGTAAATCAAATTTCATTCGCTAAATGATTAAAATTCATATATGAAAAAAAGTGGGGGCAAATTTGTCCCCCATATCTATTATCTATCTGTAAGATAAATTACTTTACATTAGTAGGATTATCTTATTTTAAATTTGTAAATAAACGCTTGAGGTTCAAATAATGCGTATCCTGTATATTTTTATATCAGTTTTACTTTTAGGAATGAATTCTGGATTTTCTCAAGCGTGTTGCTCGGCTGGGACACCCTTGCTGGGAAGTTTGGAACTTCCCGCAACACCTGCCAATACCCTTCAATTAGCCTTTACATACGATTACAATACTTTACAGGATGTTGTTTCGTCAACTACAGAGTTAAATGACAATAGCAGAGAAAGGTTATCCCGTTCCTTTTTATTAGAACTCAGTTATGGCTTTACCTCGCGTTTCTCAATTTCAAGTTTGGTGACGTTCAATCAACAGGAGCGAACCATTTCGGGTGCACTGCCCGGATTTGCGCAAAGTTCTTTACAGGTAAAAGGGGTGGGAGATGCAATTGTGTTGTTCAAATACAGTTTAATTCCATTAAATTTAGCCTCTCAACGTGCATTGGATATCGGATTTGGTCCGAAAATTCCGTTTGGCACTTCCGATGAGAAAATAAATGGGATTTTAATTCCGCCGGACATGCAGCCAGGTACCGGTGCCTGGGATGCGGTTTTCTGGGCTTATTTTTATCAAGGTTTTCTGCCCGGTACCAGGTTTAATCTCTTTGGAAATGTTTCTTATCGCTATACCAACACCAACGATCAGGAATACGAATTTGGTAATGAATTTGTAACAAATCTTGGTACCAGTTACCGCACCGACATGCCTTTAGACTTCTCGTTTCAAATTCGGTATCGAAGCGTCCGGGCAGACCAACGGTTTGAAGAAGATATTGCCAATACCGGCGGACAATGGTTCTATCTGGTACCGGGCGTAAATTTGAAGATAGCCAAAACATTATCTATGAGATTTTCAGGGCAATATCCAATTTACCGGGAATTAAACGGTACGCAGTTAACCACATCTTACCGCTTATCTGGCAGTATCTATTACACCATACAATGACTTAAGAGGAAAATATTATGAAATTTAAAATATATCTGAGTATAATCGCTATTCTTTTACTGTTGATGTTGTTATTGAGTTGTGAAAATTCAGTGGATTCAAATACGGTTGGAGGCGACAATTCCTCCAATAGCGGAGAATGGCTTATTCCGAAAAACCAGGTTTTTGATGGCGGCCCGGGGAAAGATGGGATTCCGGCAATTTCAAATCCCCAATTTATCGATGCTTCTCAAGTCGGATATCTGGAAAATGATGACCTGGTAATTGGTTTTAAAGCAGGAAATGAAATACGTGTTTATCCGCATATTATTTTGGATTGGCATGAAATTATAAATGATAAAATTGGAGATAAAAATTTTAGTATTACTTATTGTCCCTTAACCGGTTCGGGAATATGCTGGAATCGCGAATTAAAAGGAAATGTGACGACATTTGGAGTTTCCGGATTATTGTTTAATAACAACTTGATGCCCTACGATCGGGCAACGGACAGTTATTGGTCTCAAATGAAACTGATGTCGATTGCTGGCGACAACAAAAGTACCGAAGCTGAAATTTATCCGGTGGTGGAAACCGAATGGGGCTATTTTAAAGATTTGTATCCGAATGCCAAAGTAGTTTCGTTGAATACCGGTTTTTCAAAACCTTATGGCAACTATCCGTA
>CAZVKP010000236.1:0-5886 GCA_964627635.1 uncultured Calditrichaceae bacterium
GATCTGGGTATCCACAAATTTAAACTGAATGTGGTGAAAGACAGCCCGAATCTGCGGGAGAAGTCGATCTGCATTTCGCCACAGGAGTACGCTGAGCTGCAGAGTGACCTGCTGAATAAATTAATCGCGCTCAATAAAAGCGGGCATCAAATCACCGAATTTAACATCCGCGACAAGCTGCTGAATCTGTTGATTCGCGGAAAGACCAACATCTGCCTGTCGCAGGGCTGCCTGGGTGGGTTCAAGCTGATCGGTTTCGACCAACATGGCGATATCTACCCCTGCGACCTGACCGATTTTCCGGAATACTCCATCGGCAGCATCCGGGACGGTGATTTGATTTCATTGATCGAAAACGCCCGTATGTCGAATGAATTCTTTACAACCAAGTGGTCGGCAGAATGCGACGACTGTCCGTGGTGGTTTTACTGCCGGGGAGGCTGCACGTCTTCCCTCAAATACCGCAGGGGCAGCATCGACGGTGTAGATGCATTCGAGTGCGCCGCGAATAAAAAAATTTACCCGGCACTGCTGGAACTGATCGAAAACGATCCGGCGGTGCTGGAACTGTTAACCCAGTCAACCATCGAGTGAGAAACAGATGGAAACAGCCTACTATGCCATCGGTCTCCGTTGTAATCTGCGCTGTGTATTCTGCCCCTGTTCGGAAGAACAACCGGAATACCAGAGCTTTTCCACCGCCGAAATGCAGGAGACCATCGACGAGACGCTGAATACAAAAGCGATCGATAACTTTCTGTTGTCCGGGGGCGAACCGACCATTCAGAAAAATTTTCTGCCGATCGTGGACTACATCTGCCAGGAGAAGAAGCATCCGCTCAGCTTGCTGACCAACGCTCTGGCATTCGCCAATCCGAAATTTCTGGACCGTTTTCTGGCGGCAGTGGGAGATTCGCGTCTGGAAATCGTTACCGCCATTCACAGCCATCTGCCGGAGAAGCACAACTTTCTGACCCAAAAACGACTAAGCTGGGAGCGTTCCATCCAGGGATTGAAGAATTGTGTATCCCGCGGGGTCAATACGTCTATCAAATTTAATATTGTTCGTTACAACTATCAGGAACTGCCTGATTACATTGATTTTATGTACGAGACATTTCCGGATGAAGTGGCACTGATCTTGTGTAACATCGACCTGTCCGGATATGCTGCCAAAAATACAGAGCTCATACCTGTCTCGTTCGAGGAATCAACTCCCTTTCTGGAGGAAGCACTCGACCGGGTGATCAGCTATCGCAACCAGGGCCGGAAGCGCAACGTCAGGGTATTCACTACGCCGCTTTGCACCCTCGATCCCTACTACTGGTTTTTTGTCAACAAAAGTACTAAAGAGAATGTTGCAGCTTACCGTTCACCGGACACTGACGAAGCGCGCAATAACCTGATGTTCGATTTCCCGAGTGGCAGCGGCACCCCATTAGTGGAATGCCGCACCTGTCAGGTGGAGGAAATTTGCCCCGGCTGTTGGGAATCCTATGTTTCTTATTACGGGAATAGTTTTCTTGAGCCGTTTAAATGAACAAAATCGGCCGAACCATTCTTGGTTACAGAAAGGGCCGGGCGAAGTGTTATTCAAAATTTGGAATCCGGGTGATTTTCAATAAAGGACTCAACAAAAGGAAGGATATTTGCTATGAAGAAAGTCAAGGTATTTTCGAAGAAATTGGACAAATCGTTTGTGCTCGAAGTTAACAACGAAAATGAAGTACGTGAAGAAGGCGTTACATTTGATGATCTGTATAGCGGTGAAGAAGTGGATGGTCCGGTCAGTAAAGACTGGAATACCTGGTCTAACCAGGGATGGAATAACTGGGGAGCAATCTGCGTCTGATTCAAAATGCTCATCCTTGTTTATAAGGGAAATAGAAAATCACCCGGATGTTTATTATGACTCAATTTCAATTCTCAAAATTTACGCATATACTGGAACGGAACGAAATCGCAGGTTATTACCATGCGTTGCACCGAATTCCGGTTTTTGCTGACCGTGAGTTCCGAGATCCACTGGAAGTCTTCCGGCACGGTTGTAGCCGGAATGGATTTCTGGAACAATTCCCCGGCCGGGATAACCGCTCGCTTGCTGCGGCACTATTCGATTCACTGCTCGAAAATGGAATTCTGATTACCGATCCACGGCAAGATGAAGCGGAACAGACGGCCCAGCATAAAAAAATCGGCACCTCGTATATTGACATCGCTTTCTTCCTGCTGACCAACGACTGTAATTTTGCCTGCAAATACTGCTTTGTCAGGGAACCGATGCAGCAGAACCACCAGCCGGTTTACATGACACGAGAAACCGCCCTCAAAGGACTGAACCTCTACACCCGGCTCATCCACAGCGACCCGACAAAGCTGAGTCGGGAGAAAGCCCTGGTTTTTTACGGTGGAGAACCACTGATGAATTTTCCGGTTCTGAAATTCATTCTCGAGAAAATTTCCGAGTACAAGGGGGAAGGAAAATTACCGGCACACCTGCGGCCGCTGGTGGTTACCAATGGCTCTCTGATGACGGCGGAGATAGCCAATTTCCTGAAAACGCACCAGGTGACCGTCACTTTCTCGCTGGACGGCCCGGAAGCAGCCAACTGCAATCGCCTCCTTGAAAATGGCAAACCGGCTTTTCCGTCAATCGTGCGCGGGCTGCGGATCTGCCAGAGCAGGGAAATGGACCTGAATATTGCCTGCACCCTTACACCTCAGAATCTTGTGAGTCCTGAACGCACCATCGAGAGCTTCACCAAAGATTACCGGGTTAAAAGGCTTGGATTCAACATGTTATTGGACAATGATATCATGGAGACGTCTCCCGACTACAATCTGAAGGCCTCCGAATTTATCATTCAGGCTCACCGGAAGTTACGCAAGGCAGGGATCCGGGAGAACCGGATGAGCCGTAGGCTGCAGGCATTCCATAATGGCGGCGTCTGTTTGCATGACTGCATGGCGGCTGCAGGCAGGGAAATGGCTATTGCACCAACTGGAGAAATCGGTATTTGCCACGAGCACATGTGGGATGGACTTCATACAATCAGCCATGTGAATGATCTTGAATTTAATCCTGCTGAAAACGAAGTGTATCGGGAATGGATGTCCAGGACGCCACTGAACATGGAGCAGTGCCAGAATTGCATGGCGCTTGGGATTTGCGGCGGCGGCTGTCCGGTAAATGCAGAGAACCACGGATCCATCTGGGAATTAGATGAGCGATTCTGCGTGCAATGTAAAACTATCCTGGAGTGGCTGATCTGGGATGCGTATGAAACAGCAACTGAAGAGAAGGTATGAAGGATCAGTCAACCATCTCAAATGTTTCACTGCTGTTCGATACATTCAAATTTTGCGCCGATGTCTTATTTTTTTAGCGTTCAATAGAAAGGAATAGAAATGAAATCTCAATATTTTTTGTTTATCATTATCACGACCTTTATTATTTTGAGTTGCGCCGCTAAACCCAAAAATGCAGATCCGAGTAAGATTGAATCTCCCCGGCCGCCGCAGAAAACGCTGGACGGACAGCTAAATCTGCTCACCGACCAAATCGTCACCAGCCTCTCCCAGGAGAAAAAATCAAAGATTGCAGTTATTGAATTTTCAAATTTACGGGGAGAGGTCTCCCAGTTCGGCCGTTATCTTGCCGAGGAGTTGATTACCCGGCTTTACCTGACTCAAAAATTCGAAGTGATTGAGCGCCAAATGTTAAAACAGGTACTGGAGGAGCATAAACTGAACATGTCCGGTTTGATCGATCCCCGTTCAGCAAAGGAATTGGGCAGAATACTGGGAGTGGATGCCATCGCTTCCGGTTCTGTAACCGATCTGGGCGGTAGTGTAAAAGTAAATGCCAGATTAATCTCCACGGAAACCGGTAAAATTTTTTCGGTTGCCTCCGTCACAATTCTGAAGGATAAGGTGGTGCGTAAACTAATGGATGAAACGATCGCTCCACAGGATGATCCGGCTGATCAACCTGGAGAACCGCCGGTGGCAGGCAAGGGCAGTATCCCCTCACTGAACATGACGGATGTAGTGGATGATTTTAAATTCGAACTAACCGGTTGTCAACTCGATGGCCGCTCGGTTATTTGCGACTTGTTCATTACCAATACCACCGAAGACGACCGGAAAATAACGATCTGGTTCCTGCAAACAAAAATTTACGACCAGTCCGGAAATGAATATGTCGTCTGCAAAACCGAAATTGCCAATTCCTCCTCGCGGCCGAATCCGGATTGCCAATGGAATGGCTCCTCCCGCCTGGAGAAAACACTGATCTCCGGTGTCAGAACCCCATCGAAACTGGTCTTTGAAAAAGTCTCCTCTGCGATACAAGAAGTATCGCTTCTGAAAATTAGCTTGAACCGGAAAGGGGCTGCCAAATTCCGGAACATTCCTTTAAGATAATCCTGGGATGTTATGATGGGAAAAGAACGGGACAAACTGATCAGACAGCTCGGCGGTACTCCGGTAAGCGATCTCAACCTGAGCCAGGACGAGATCATCCAGTTTGCTTGGGACACTTACCTGAAACGGGGAGAATTACCGCCGACACTGCGGGAAATTATTGACTTCATTGAAAAGAAAGAGCGGGAACATCAGAAGAGGTAACAGGCTGAAGGGGTGTGTTCAGAGTTCAAAGGCTACCGGTTTGCCGGTTGTCCTCTTGCGCGTATCATCCGAAGCCTATCTGAAACGCCAATAATTCAGTATCACAAAAAACGAAATAAACGTGGCAGATCTGGTTAGCATGGAAATGGTAAATTCTCTTCTCGACTTTATTAAACTGGTGGCACTGACCACTTTCGATCAACTGGTTACCGTTTTGGGAATCTTCTTTCTGTTCGGGCTTATTCTCTATTTTCTGGCACGCTTTACCAGAACAACTTTCATACGGTCAATCGGTTACAAGGCTGATGTAGTCTGGACCGGCTGGCTGGGCACCCCGGTGCACGAACTGGGGCATGCCCTGTTCTGTATCCTGTTCCGGCACCGAATTGTCTCCATGAAGCTCTACGATCCCAATCCGCAGGATGGCAGCCTGGGATACGTGTCGCACGCCTACAATTCACGCAGTACCTACCAGAAGATCGGAAATTTTTTTATTGGCGCCGGCCCCATTATTCTGGGAGCATTTGTCCTTTATGCCACCATGTATTACCTGATTCCCGGCAAAGATGCAGTGTTCACCCTGATCGATAACCACCCGGTCTCGGTCGACAGTCTGGCGGATTTGCTGCCGCAGTTCAAAATTCTGTTGGACACCGGTATGAATACGGTTCAGGTGCTGTTCACCGAAGCGAACATGAAAAACTGGACCTTCTGGCTGTTTGTTTATATTTCCATCTGCGTGGCTTCCCACATGGAGTTGAGTCCGCCGGATATAAAAGGAATGTGGTCCGGACTGGTAACACTGATCATCACGCTGCTGGTTATAAATTTGATCGCTCTAATCTTCGGATTCAGCATCGAGAAATATGTGCAGATTGTAAACCGCTACACCGCGTTGTTCACCGGACTGTTTATCTACGCGGTCATCATTTCCGCAGCCAATTTTGTCGGATCGTTCGCTGTTCTGTCTGTTTATTCTTTAATCGTGAAGCGACGGCTCTTTCACCCGTTTGCTTGAAATTATCTTAACCGGCCGTTTAAATAAGGGTCTGTATACAATGAACCACCCGATTATACCAATTATTCAGCGATTGAATCATCAAAGTAGGAGAATGCCGGAAAAATATTTTTTTAATGAATCCGTCCCGGTTCAAGAAATCACCGATCTCGAAGTGGATTTAAAGATTTCTCTGCCCCACAGTTTCAAGACCTTTCTCAATCATTTTAATGGGGGATTTATCTGGAACGGGGAACATA
>CAZVKP010000237.1:0-5869 GCA_964627635.1 uncultured Calditrichaceae bacterium
TCTTTTTTATCTTTGTCTCTGGTTATTGGAAGCTAAACGAATTGATAATGCTCATTTGGTGGTAAATCTATTTTTATCGAAAACGGGGGATATATCCAGATATCAGGCAGCAGGAGGCTTTTTGTTGGCAAAAGTGTGGATTGCGAAAAACCGGAACCAGGAAGCATTGACAACATTGAAACAAACCATGGAGGAGGCAAAATCGTGGAGTTTACCCTTAATTCAATATTTACTCCATTGTGAGTGGATTCGGTTTCTTTACGCTGCTGGAGAAAATAAAGAGTTCCTGATGCAATTAAAAGAAGCCTGTAAATTTATTAAGAATATGGCTGAGAGAATTGAAGATGATATCCTGAAAACACAATTTATGGAAGCTCGATACCATGAATCGATCCTAAATTGGTGCAAAGAATATTTGTAAATTAAATGAGGGAGCCGTGATTATGTTAACTTTCAGGAAAGATGTTTACACAAAAATCTTTTATCCTTACACACCAGTGGTGTTCTTGCATGCTTTTCCGGTGAACTATAAAATGTGGAAGCCACAGATGGAATATTTGCAGCAGAAAAATAGGGGCTTTATTGCCTGGGATTATCCGGGATTCGGAAAAAGTAAGATTTTGGAAAAGGAGATGAATTTAACGGATTATGGAGAATTCATTTATCAACTATTACAAGATTTGGGTATTCATAAAGGAATCTTTGTTGGACTAAGCATGGGTGGATATGTGGCATTGTCGCTGTACAGAAATCATCCGAATATTTTTGCAGGTTTAATGTTAGCAAATACCAAAGCCTCTGCCGATACTGCTGAAGGTAAACAAAAACGCATGACGATGGTAGATTCCCTGAAAAAATCACTCGATTTATCACCGGTTATCGATACACATATAGAGAAATTTTTTACTGAAGAAACCCGGCAAAATAATAAGAATTTGGTTAATCAAGTTGAACATCTAATGCAGGATTCAACTGTTGCCGGGGTAATTCAGGCCCAAAAGGCCATGGCAGAGCGTGCTGATTCTAACGAGCTACTACCCCAAATGGATTTTCCGGTTACGGTCGTTTCCGGAGATTCCGATGAGCTTATATCGGTGAGTTTAGCAGAAGAAATGGCAAACAAAATTCCGAATGCCAAACTGGAAATTATTCCGGGAGCGGCGCATTTGAGTAATATGGAAAAACCGGAAAAATTTAATGCCTGTTTAATGGAATTAATTGAACGGGTCCAATCAGATCGGTAAAACGTACTGAATATGAACTATTCATTGTTTAAATTGACGAAGTTGTATCACAATTTGCTTGAGACTAATACGGGGAGATAATTGATGAGAGGTGTAAGTTTAAATTGCTTTTTCATCTGTGGCATTATATTACTTTTTGTATTTGGCTGTCAAACCCAAAATGAAGAAAAATCTGAAGCACAGCTAAGGGAAAAAGCTGAAAAATTAGCGCAAGAATTCTTGATAATTGATACCCATATTGATGTCCCATTCCGGTTATATAGAAATATGGTGGATATTAGTAAGCGAACCGAAAAAGGAGAATTTGATTATGTGCGTGCCGGAGAAGGAGGGCTGAATGCTGCTTTCATGTCGATTTATATTCCTGCATCATATCAGAAGAAAGGCGGTGCAAAGGCAATTGCAGATACCTTGATTGATATTGTTGAATCCATGGAAAGAAAATGGCCGGAGAAGTTTGTCACCGCCAAATCTGTTGCAGATGTCACTAAAAATTTTGGCTCCGGAAAGGTGATTTTGCCGTTGGGAATGGAAAATGGCGCCGGTATTGAAGGTGATATTGAAAATCTGGAATATTTTTATAACCGTGGTATTCGTTATATCACCCTGGCACACGCGGAATACAATCGCATCAGCGACTCATCATATGATGAAGACCGCAAATGGCACGGCCTGAGTCCTTTCGGAATTGAAGTGGTGAAGGAAATGAATCGACTGGGAATAATGGTGGATGTTTCTCACATAACCGATGAATCGTTTTATGATGTTATGGAAGTGACCAAAGCGCCGGTCATTGCTTCTCATTCTTCCTGCCGGCATTTTACTCCCGGCTTTGAGCGAAATATGAGTGATGAACTGGTTCAACGGTTAGCTGAGAATAATGGAGTCATCCAGATTAGTTTCGGTTCTTATTTTCTGTCCAAAGAGTACGAGCAGAAAGCCAGTAAAATGCGAAAACATATCGAGCATTACCTCAAAGACCATCATTTATCATACGGAGATTCTCTTGCCAGAGACTATATCAATAATTATCGAAATGAAAATCCGCTGGATCCTGGTGAGATCGGAGATATTGTAGACCATATTGATCATGTAGTTCAATTGGTTGGTATCGATCATGTTGGGTTTGGCTCGGATTTCGATGGTGTCAGAGCTTTGCCCAGAGGAATGGAAGATGTCTCTAAATATCCGAATCTTATCTTTGAATTGTTAAAGAGGGGATATTCCGAAGAAGATATCGAAAAAATTTGTAGTAAGAATTTGCTTCGGGTTTGGTCGGAAGTGGAACGGATTTCTAATGAATTGAAATAAAGCTTAAACCAACTTCATCAGTCCATTTTCCATTCCAATACAAATAGAATTGGAGATTTAAAACAAAATAAATTTTAATACCTGTATGCTGTTCTAACGAAAATTCAACTTCTTTAAGCACCGTGCCTCAAAAGACACACAAGACTGCTATTGTTATCATTCCACCCACAGAAATCTGGCCACCCATTCAGGAAATCAGAGCTGAATATGATAGTCAGGTTAAGCGATGGATGCCGCACATTAATTTAATTTACCCTTTTCGTCCCTATTCGGAATTGGAGGAATTGTGTAAAAGTATTTCGGACAAATGCCAATCCTTCGAGTCTTTTCAACTTAATTTGAACAAATTCAATTACTTCTCACATAAGGGGGGACGTTTCACGATTTGGTTGGAGCCTGAACCCAGTCAACCATTGCAGCAATTACAATATCAATTATGGCAAATTGTCCCGAATTGTGACGATGTCCGAAAATATAAAAACGGATTTACACCGCATCTAAGCGTGGGTCAGATAAATGGAAGGCAAAATCTTGAGAAAATTATTAAAAGTTTACAACAAAATTGGGAGCCTCTTCAATTCCGGGTAAAGGCTGTTTCAATTATTTGGAGAAATTTACCTCCAAATGATGTTTTTCAAATTTATTCTAATTGTTTCTTAAATTCCGGTAAAGTAAAAAAAATAACTTGATTCAATTAAACTGTAAGTTTAATATCGAGAAAGCTGTTTCAGTAGTTTTTGTTATTTCATAAGTGAAACAGGAGAAAGAATTTGGTCATTGATCCCAATTTAACCATTGGCATTTTAGATTCCATTAGTGAAGGACTTTTCACTGTGGATAAGAATTTCAGAATAAACTTTTTCAATCGTGCTGCCGAAAAAATGACCGGTCTGAATCGGGAAAATTTGCAAGTAGTCATTCCAACCAAAGTCAAAGAATACCGGTTGGCAACTGCGGCAGCAAAAATGACGGGTAAAAAAAGTTTTATTCGTTTAGGCATCAACCGTTCCGTAAAAAATAAATTGAAAAACCGATTACTCTACGGCCACCGGGCAGAGGGAATATTGTCAATTCCACACCTATTTTTCAGACACTGCAAAAATCGGGATTAATAGATAGCAAAAAAAATTATTTTATCCCCAATGGTGTTGAATTTTCTGCCAACAGACCACAATTTGACAATTCCCCTTCACCATTTATCTTTATTTATACTGGAAGTTTGATTCGGCGTAAAAATTTGGATAGATTGCTGCGTATTTTTTCGAGATTGATTCAGACAAGCGCGAAAGATGATGTTCAGTTGTGGATTATTGGTGATGGTCCTGAAAAAGAAAATTTGATACAATTGACTCAAACGCTTCAAATAAACAATCATGTTTATTTTGGTGGTCAGCGAAAAAATATCATGCAATTGCTTGGGAAAGCACATGCATTTATATTAATCTCAGAAAATGAGGGATTTCCGAATTCCGTTCTGGAAGCAATGGCTATGGGTGTTCCGATTATTATGAGTAACATTGCCGGAGCCGGTGAAGTTTTTACCAATGGGGAAAATGGTTTGTTAGTTAATCCTAATAATGATAATGAGATATTTAATGCCATGAAAAAATTCGAGCTTCTGTTGATTTGCGTAATAAGTTACGTCAAAATACATTCCGGAAAGTCAGAAAAACTTATTCTGTAGATTCAATGACAGATAAATTGGAAAAATTGCTATTTGAGGCATTAAATGTCTAAAAAGAATGATGAGAAAAGCTTAACACTTTATTTAAGAATTGTTAAATATCTGAAGCCCTATGTCCGGCATCTTGTTCTCATACTGGTCTTAAATTTCTTATTCATCATATTTAATACATTATCCATCTGGCTGGTGGCGCCATTTGTCAGTACACTTTTTGAATCCGAACAATCCGTGGCTGAGCAGCAAATTGAAGAGCAGCCCGCTGCTGAAGATGTCAGTATTTTGAATTTAAACGAATGGCTCAAACAAAAAACCAAAAAACTCATTCCACGCGGGGATCGGGTTGAAACCCTGAAATTTCTCTGTGTTTTCATTTTTCTAACCTTTTTGCTTAAAAATACATTTAGCTATTTGGAATCTTATTGGGCGAGTTTTGTTGAACAGAGAGTGATGAAAAATTTACGCGATCAGGTTTACAACCATGTCCTGTTACAGCCAATGATGTTTTTTCAACGGTTTGACACCGGTAATTTAATTTCCCGGATCACAAATGATATCAATGCCCTTAATGTTGCTGTTAATCGTAGTTTTAAGAAAATCATCCGGGATCCGGTAATAATTGTAGTTTTTGTGACCTTATTGCTCAGTATCAGTTGGCGCCTCACTATTGTGGCGTTTGTGGTGATACCTGTAAGTGGTATTTTGATTCAGAAGATTGGACAAAGTCTGAAGCGAAAAAGTCGCCGGGTTCAGGAACGCATAGCGAATGTGACAACCATTTTGCAGGAAACAATTGCCGGAGTGAAGATAGTGAAGGCTTTTAGTATGGAAAATTATGAAAGCGAGAAATTTAAGAATAAAACAAATGAGCATTTTAAGGCAGAAGTTCGGAAAGTACGTTTAAACCGCTTATCTTCTCCGCTTTCCGAAACACTGGGTATTGGCATCATGGTGAGTGTACTTTGGTTTGGGGGACAATTGGTTTTGTCAGGAGAATTACTTTCTTCCGAGGATTTTATTCGCTTCATTGTGGTCTTGTTTGCCATCCTGGAACCCATAAAAAGCCTGGGTCAGCTCAACAACAATATCCAAATTGCATTGGCTTCCGGCAAGCGGGTATTCAATGTGCTGGATACCCCTATTACCATAACAGATAAGCCGGATGCCATTGAAGCAAAAAAGTTTGAGCGGGAAATTAGCTATAAAAATGTGTGGTTCAAATATGATGAAAATGAAGAGTGGGTTCTGAAAAATATCAACTTAATGGTAAAGAAAAATCAGAAAGTTGCATTGGTGGGCAGCAGCGGAGCAGGAAAAACCACCATGGTTAATCTGCTGCCTCGATTCTATGATGTGGTGGAGGGTTCTATACTAATCGATGATGTGGACATACGAAATATTAAAATGAAAAGTCTGCGTCATTTAATGGGAATTGTATCCCAGGAGGTAATTTTATTTAACGACACGGTTGCCAATAATATTGCCTACGGTCTGCCGGACTATTCGCTGGAAGACATACAATGGGCAGCAAAATTAGCCAATGCAGATAAATTCATTAAGCAATTGCCGAACGGTTTTCAAACCATGGTTGGTGAAAGAGGAGAACGTTTGTCCGGCGGACAGCGCCAGCGAA
>CAZVKP010000238.1:0-5860 GCA_964627635.1 uncultured Calditrichaceae bacterium
GTTGTTATGTTTGCTTCGGTTACAGAACCTCCAGGGGAAGTTTTCACTGCAATTTGATTTTTCATGGGTTCGTAATATGCTGGATCAGTCCAAGTTCCCAAAGGAGAGCGAATCCATCCGGTAGAATCATTGACCCAAAACCGATAAAAATTTCCTTTTTTTAGTATTCGAATCCTCCATGGACCGTTTTCAGGGCCAGGGAAATCTTTCCAAACTTGTGTAGAGTTTGGTCCAGTCCGAAATATTTTAAATTTACCAGGAATGATCTGTAGTCCGGCTTTCACAGGCATATTTTTATTTCCTGAAAATTCAACATAAACTGTATCACTTCCTTTAACAACTAACTTCAAATCATAATTTTCCTCTACAACCTGTTCTATTGAGAGATCTGATACATTTTTAGAATAGCTCTTTAAAAAAGTGAGAAAAATGACAAAACTTCCAATTATAAAAAACATTAATCGAATTGTACTCTTCATTTTAATCTCCTTTCCGGTATATGGTAAGGGATGTGGCACGATTTTTTTTATTATCTACTTCGACCCATGCATCCAACTTACCAGTTGTCTCTTTGAGATAACTTATTTTAAAATCATATTTCCAGGAACCTGGTGACATAATTTCAGTAATTTCTTTGTCTCCAATTTGTACATGAATAGTTCCCAATTTGGAGATTTTTTGAGGAAGCCACGGTTTCATTTCAAACCACGTGCTCTCTGGATCTATTTTTTTAAATTCCACTGAGATTTCATACCATCCATCCATTACCACTTTAACATCTCGGTAATATCCTATTTCTATCCACATCGGATTTTCTTTATTTGATCCGATAAATATTGGAGCTCTTTTCCAGGGATGGGATTCAACCACTTCTTCATACCAATTTTCATGCTCTTTTCTCATTTGCTCCACTATTTTTAGGTATTGAATAGCTATATCGTGTTCTTCACCAGGAACTTCTAGAATATTGAACAATTCATATTTAAATTCTTTTTCAGGCATTTCTAATTGGGTGTTTTTGAAACCCACCTGTTGAACAAGTTTAAACCTCTGATTCCTAACCATAAAAGCACGACGTATTTGAGGTTTTGAATGATGGGGAAGATGTGCCTGACAGTGTAGGTAACGGTCAGGCATATGATTAGTTTCTCTCTCTAAAATCGGAAGTAAACTTAATCCATCAATTTTAACATCTGTGGGTAGATTAATTTTTGCAGCATCAAGTATAGTTGGAAAAATATCTATATGTGCTGCAATCTGATCTATTTTTCGTCCGCCATTCCTGGATCCAGGCAATCCAAATACACAAGGCACTCTTATGCCCCCATCATACACATCTTCCTTTTTGCCTCTTAATCCTGTCATATATCGATCGGGTTTTAGAAAAGCTGGACCATTATCCGACAAAAAGATGATCATTGTTCTATCATCTAACTTCAGTTCATGAAGCGTTTTTAATAGACTACCAAAACGCATATCCACATGCAAAACCATCCCATAACATTTTGCAGTCATACGATCAATCCCTTTTGCTAAATATGGATCGGAATATTTATCCGGTACAGAGAGGGGACCATGAGGAAGGTTAGTAGAAATTAATGCGAAAAATGGGTGATCCTGATTTGCGCGAATAAATTTTTCCGCTTCACTAAACCAGATATCATTACAGTACCCATTGAATTGTTTCTCAACTCCATTTTGATATGGTATTGGATTATAATAAGAAGTTTTATTATGTGGTGGTGAGAATTGCCCGCCTTTAAAAACTAAAACTTCATCAAATCCCGGATCTTGAGGTCTGAGCGGATAGTGGTCTCCCAAATGCCATTTACCAAATATACCGGAGGTATATCCGCCAGATTTCAGTGCCTCGGCAATTGTGAATTCTTCGGGATTCAAGAGTCACCCAACCCACTGAACAGAACTTCTCTGGCTGTATCTTCCCGTGAGAAGACTAACCCTTGTGGGAGTACAAACAGGTGATACATAGAATTGATTAAACTCAATATTATTTTTAGCAAATCTATCAATATTTGGTGTCTCAATTACCTGATTACCAGTATATTCTACATCACCAAAACCTTGATCATCAGTAAATACTATAATGAAATTGGGTTGTTGAGAAATGTTGCTTTTATTCTTACGGGTTGAAAGGGAGAACGCATGAGTGCTTACTAATCCGGCAAAAATACCGTACCATAATGAACCCACACCCCAAAGTTTGAGAAACTCACGACGGGAGTGACTTTTGTTCCAATCGCCTGTTGGTCTCATTGGAATACCTGTTTTAGGATTAATAATCTTCTTTGTTTTTAAACCCGATTGATTTTAAATAGCCCCTAAATTGCATAATGCAAAAATTAAAGACCATAGAAATTTTAGTAAACATACCACAAATATATTCATCATTATAGAACTATGACTAAACAACCTTAAATAAATACCTTGAAGCCCGTTATGGAATTGAAAAGAAAAAATTGGAGAGACATTTACCAATATGAACTCTATTTTGTGTTGTTCAAGAACTGATATAGCATCAAATGAACTCACATCAAAAAAGTCAAATAATATTAATAATCCCAAATCGTTAATATAATCCCTTGTGCCAATAAATAGAACAAAGCGAAAACTGGAAACGCCTGTCTGAGACCAGGCAGAGCTGAAGCGGTAAATTTTAAAGCACTTATAGTTTCAGTTGATAATTATATTTGTAAGAACATCCGGCATCTGCCTGATATTCTTAATCTATTCCGTAATATAAATGACGGTTTCAACGGTTTTAAATTATTTAGCACAACGGGTTATTATGATTATAATTATAATATTCAGAAATAGATCAGACTAGTGCTCAGGATTCTTGTAATAAACGCTTAAGATAAAACGGATCTTCACCTTCTTTTCCACGGAATCTCGCACTCAATGAATGAAAAAGGCGCTTTTGAATCCGGTATTTTTCAAGGTTTCTCGGATGTGGTTTCTTCCTGCGGTTTTCATCTAAAAGAACAAATGGTTGAACAATTTCCTGAACCGGGTGTGATTCCCCGTTTTCCTTCAACCACACCCAGGCGGCATGCAGGGCAGCACCTAAGGCAGCTCCCTCACCTTCCACCGGAATGGTTTCCGCTTCAAAAATATCTGCAATGGTCTGACACCAAGAATCAGATTTTGACAATCCTCCGGTGAGACGGGTTTCCTTGACATCTACAGGCATTCGCTGAAAGCCATCATAGAGATTGAGGATATGTCCTTCCAGCACTGCCCGGCACAGATTTTCTCGGGTAAAATCATTCAATCCAAATCCAAAATATATTGGCACCGCTGCTGGAAGATCCGGCGTTCTTTCCCCGACATACCACGGAATGAGTACTCGCCCCTCATTGGCAGCAGATGTTTTTTGAACAATCTCATCAAATTGCTGATGAGTCATATTATATTGGTCTAGTATCTCATTGTAGCCGTTCGCTAGGTTGGAGACACAAAGCAGCGGCAGATGATGTCCTGTGCTGTCACAAAAAGCAGCGATTTCTCCGGTGTGATCAATGTATGGTTGTTCCATGAAAGAATAGGCTGTCCCGCTGGTACCCAAACTGACTGTCAAAATACCGGGTTCTACATTACCGGTTCCTATCGCCCCATACATATTATCCCCGCTTCCGGCATCAACCCGGCATTGAGGAGAAAACCCAATTCGTTCAACCAGGCTCCCGGAAAGATTCCCGATGGATTTGTTGGATGGAATCACAGGCGGAAGCTTTTCCCTGAGATTCGCATCGATTGCCCTGATCACCTTCTCTGACCATTTTCCAGTCCCGGGGTGCCAGAGTGCTGTGCCGGAGGTATCGCCAGGTTCCATTACCCGAACCCCACTTGTTAAATAAAAATTAATATAATTGTGAACCAAAAACAGTGTTGATGACTTTTGATATAATTCCGGCTCATGACGGACCATGTGAAATATCTTGGGAGCAGTATATCCGGTACGCTGGCTGTTACCCACTTCCGAGATCATCGCCTCGTGCCCACCAATTTTCTCAGTTAATATTTCACATTCTTCCTGTGTAGAAAAATCATTCCAGAGTTTACTGCGAGATCGGGTTAATTTGCCGTCATTATCTAGGGCAACCAATCCATGTTGTTGTCCGGATACCGATATACACCGAATCTGGTCCGGGGGAACATCAGACCCTTTTAAACGATCAAAAACCAAATTTACTGCTTCCAACCACATTTTTGGATCAGATTCGGATACTCCTTCCGGCACCCCCTGTATCACACCGTTTTTGGTCTTATACCGGGGTAAATCTTCGTCATAATTCACCGAATCTACAAAAACGATACTTTTTTCATTCCAGTTAATGACAACAAGTTTACAGCTTTGGGTGGAAACATCCAAACCGGCAAATAATCTTGACATTTATTTCCCTTTTTTGTACTATCACACTGATGTATTGTTAAAATTAATACCAACCATAAAATCTTATTTTTATGAAATTATTTGATATGTTGGTTGATAATACTTTCAAATAATTCTAGTTTTCCGCTGATTTGTTCAGGCTCTCCATATTTTACAGCGAGTTCAGCCAAATGAGGAGGTTCAATTCTTCTTTTTCAAATGCAGCGCTATCTCCGGCATCATAGCTTGGCTTAACGTTATTTTTAAATTTCAGGTAATCTGATTTTTCTAGTACATATTGGTAGTCAATAATCCTCACGCCAGTGTATCCACAGAACTAATATGGGAAAAAAACAAATACTCCAAATCTTGAACTGCGACGCAATTTGGCATCAAAGTTTATTCCCCCATTTTCCAATCCTCCATACTCCTTATGAGGTTTTATGATTTATCTAACAATGTCTTACGCACTGAAACCAGAAATAACGTTGAAATTCTTCTGCTGTATTTTTTTATAGTTATAATTTTTTTAAATAATATTATTTCACCAGTCCTGGGAATAACATAAGCATTTCATGATCAATCTTAACTGTCTGCTTGGTCCAAGTAGGAGAATGCGATGTAATTACTCCATTCTTAAATTCGAGTGGATCATAAATAAGCAAGGCTCCGAATTGATCATCACCTCCTTTTACATAGGCATGGCAGAAGGTTCAATATCTTCCATCAAGGCCTTTGAAGACCTGATTGTGACCGATTTCTCGGTAAGGATGATTAACATCATAAATAACTTTTCATCTTTGACCAGGGCACCATCATGCTGCGCTCCAAACAGCGGGTTATTTTTGGCACGGGTATAGGGACCATAGACATTCTTAGCTATGGCATAGCCTACGGCATAGCCACCTTCCCAACCTGAATAGAATAAATAATAAATGCCTTCCTTTTTCACTACGTGTGTACCTTCAATACCCATCGACTCGAATCCTCCCTGCTGGGTTAACAGCTTAACAGGTTCTTCTATCAGTTCTCCTCTATCCAGATCGATTTCGGCAACGTAAATACTATGTTTGGCACCCGGGCGCTTGTCCATATTAAAGAAACCATCGTTGAAAAACGCATATACTTTACCGTTATCGTCTTGGAATAGAGTCAGGTCATTGGTCGGCCATCTTAAAAGCGGTTTCTTCGTCAACTACGTATATGGACCGGTTATTTCATCTGCAACCGAAAAGCCAGAGCCGTGATTGCCACAGTAAAGGTCAATATCATATTCTGCATTGCCGCTGCAATTGTAGGTGAAGTACCATTTGTCATTTATTTTGTGAATTTCCGGTGCCCAGAAAAGTTGACTACACCATGCATCCTTTGGTAATTCTGATTGTTTCATAATCCAAGGGCTTTGTTTCCAATCTTTCAGATTTTCTGACACGAATAGTCGAAATCCGGCATCTCCATTCTCATCTT
>CAZVKP010000239.1:0-5856 GCA_964627635.1 uncultured Calditrichaceae bacterium
AAGTCAACATTTCCTCCGCTGAGTACAGAAACAATTTTCTTATTTTTGATATTTATTGTTCAATTAATAAAAAGTTAGTTTATGGAAATCTGGGGTAGGGAGAAAGTGAGAGTTGTAACGAAATTCTGAAGTTTTTTACCATTATGAACAACTAAGGTCTCATTTTAATTATTTCATCACCTTAAAATTTAGTTTTTTATCCACTCTAAAATCAAGCATAATTAAAGTTTTCACGAATTCATCCTCTATGCCGTAACATATTATTTGAAAGATTGTCTCAAATACTCCTCCAGATATTTGTAATTCTCAGTAAGCCTGCCATCATGGGCAATTACCGCACCTTGAAATTCTCTGGGTATAACCAAATTTTTATACGGAACAGAAAAATCTGCATTAGCTAATTCCGGGACAAATGGTAACAACGACTCTCCAAAAAATTCGGTCGCTTCCCTTGGTAATTCGGTGGGGAGTTTATCCACCGCCAATATGACAGGGCCGTTTCCTTCAATACCATCCTTAACTTGTTCTGTTAATGGTTCATATACATAAACAGGATTCCGAGAATTTGTCGCTTTCACGTTAAATTCAATCGAGCCTTCGATGTCGCAGGTAATATCTCCCACAACCCTCAAATGCTTTCCAATATTTTTTTGATACAGCGATTTCAAATAGTCTTTTGTCGCTAATCTGGGATAGCGGGTATCCCAATAAATGCCATTGATCAGCATCGTGAGGTAAGGCAAATAATGTTCGAAAACTCCCTCATATTTTTCAGGAGATTGATAATAATCCTGCAGGTCGAATGGTTCCGTATTATTCCTGGGCTTTACAATATCGGATTCTTTAAAAACCACTTTATAGAACTTTTTATCAGAATAATTACCAGCTTTCATAAAATTATCCAAATCAGATGGAGACAGTTCTTCGGTGGGCAGTTCATCGAAAATTTCCTGAGCCCCCCGGGATACCTGTCCGTAACCTGCAAATCCGCATATCATTGGAACCAATTCGTGTGGTACGCCATCGGATTTTATTTTTTCGCCCACTTTATGAATTGCCTGCTTTGCCTGTTGCAAGCTATCGTAATGAATCGCATGTCGAATTTCAGAAAAAGCGGTATTCAAACCTTCCCACTTCAACCGCTGTCCCAGTGCCCATAAAGAATCGATCATTCCGGCATAACCTGCAAAAGGTCCGAAAAATATTAACCGGCGACCCTCAGCATCTTCAACCTTTTCATAATCCAACAAAGTGTCCCGTAAATCGAGCATTCGCTTCAACATGGGCATGTTGTAAGATTGCCCCTTTATGGTATGGGAAAAGAAGCAATATGTATGCTTGGGAAGAAAATTGTGTGATGGAATTTCTTTAACACCAAAAATTATATTGCATTCTGACAAGTCATCTGATAAAATTGCCCCGGCAATTTGGTATTCCGAATCTTCATAAATGCGATTCGGAGCCGGTTCTACCAAAACTTTGATAGAATATTTTTCAATTAAAGTCTTTACCTGGTGGGGGGCTAACGGCGCTCTTCTTTCAGTGGTGTCTTTATCTTCCTTCCGAATTCCAATGCAGTTTTTCATGAATGCCCTCCTGATGATTTTTTCGGTCCAACTTGAGAATAAACCCACAAAATGGGTTTGAAATTTAAAAAGAATTCATTTAAAATCTCTACTATTAAAAATATTTTGTAACTTCCACCAAACAAAAACATTCTTTTGATGAATAAGTTGATATCACTCTTTGGGAGTATTTTTTGAATTTGGAAGAGTTTTACAAAAAAATCCATGGGCACCCTTATCATCTGATTTATTTTTCCTATCCGGAATGCCCGGTTTGTGTTACATTACTGCCGAAAGTAGAACAGCTCATTTCCCGTTATCCGGAGGTCGATTTTACTTATGTGAACATAAATGAATCTTCTGAGATAAGCGGACAACACCTGGTCTTCACTGTTCCAACGCTTATCATATTTAAAAACGGTAAAGAATACAAACGTTTCAGCCGTTTTGTTTCTATGGGTGAATTACAACAGTCTTTAGACTTATTAACACAAGAGGGAATCAGTTAGTTGAAAAGACGTTTAACTTCAACATTTTATATTACGCCGGTTGATTTGCAATCTATTCGTGAAGCACTTTGGCAGGACCTGCCGACAGTTCTCCCTATTTCATTAGATGCAGGAAGAAATATTGGTCAAATAAAAATTAATAATTCCAGCCAATTTGAATACCAGGCTTCTGTCTATCCACTTCCACTGGAGTTTCTTAACAAAATTGAAGAACGTACAATTCTCAAATATTCGAACAATTACTGGACCAAGTGGCAGCATTTTGATGAAAGCACTCAGAAATTTTATAAAATGGTTTTTGTAGCGAATGGCAAACCACCAACTGTGGAAATCAGTGGAATTAAAATGCATACCACCATGGACGGAGATCCTGAAATCGACACCCAAAATAAATTAAAAGCATTGGGCAAAATATCTGGCACTGGGCTGGATACTTGCATGGGGTTAGGTTATACGCCAATACAAGCTGCATCTTCTTCTAAAGTTGACAAAATATTCGTCACCGAAATTGACCAAAATATTCTAAAAATGTGTAAGGAAAATCCATGGTCTCAGGAGCTATTTGAGAACAATAAAATTAAGCCTATCCTGTCAAACGTATTGGATTTTATTCAATCACTTCCCGAAAATTATTTAGACTTTGTAATTCACGATCCTCCCCGATTTGCTCTGGCATCTGATCTTTACTCAATAAAATTCTATTCACACCTTTACAGAACGCTGAAAATGAAAGGTAAAATTTATCACTATACCGGAAATCCCAATCAGAAAACCCGGAAAGTAAGTTTGCAACAACAATCCCAAAGTTTGCTAAAACAGGTGGGTTTTCGTAAAGTAACAGAGGTGTATTCGGGGGTAAAGGCTGTCAAGTAGTATTTTAAATGGACAAATCCCCCAAATCATCAACTTCACTCCCAGATGTGTCCGTTAAATCATCTTCTTCCCGAACAAGAATAAGGATGGCACTCTGCGGAAGAATAATATACTTTTCGCCTTCATATTCAATTCCAACACCGGCTTTTTGGAGAAATAAAGCATAATCTCCGACTTTTGCTTCTACCGGTAAAAATTTTACTTCGCCGGACTGCTTTTTCCATGGTTCGTCAGACAAATCCGATGGATCTGCTAAGGGGATACCGGGTCCCGTTTGTACTACTGTTCCACCAATCACTTCTTCCTTATCTTTAACAGTCTGTGGTAAATAAAGCCCAACTTTTGTTCGTTCTTCAGCTAAATCGGGTCGCACCAGCACTCGATCTCCGGTAACGATAATCTTTTTACGTTTCATAGAGCTCCCGTTGAATTGTTTGGAAATTAGGGAATAATAGCACTCAAATCAACTTTTAGTTATAGCGGTAGTTTTGGATGGTCTTTACACACTGTCCGACAAGAATCCCTTCTTGTCGGTAAGCTCCGATCCGATCAGTACTAGATAATTAATTTGGGATTCTTTTCAACATCAATATTAATCAGCGACAATTAAGGATAATTGTCGCACTGTGAAAGCAAATTAAGTTTAGATTATAATTTTGAGTTGTACCCACACTGTCCGACAAGAATCCTTTCTTGTCGGTAAACATTGGGCCAAAATATAGCAGATAAATATTTTGGGTAGCTTTTCTGGTTCCTTGGCGATTTGCAACAACTAAGGATAATTGTTGCACGGGGCAATCATTTGCTTTATCCCTTACAGGAACAAAATAAATTCAGGGAAAAACCTCGAAGCAATCGAGGTTTTTCCCAAAAGAATCAAAATCTAAGCACCCTGAGGTCCACCAAAAATTGAATAGAAAATCATAAATATGATAAGGTAAATAATCCAACCTATAACAACAACTCCGACTGCCCGTAGCGTACTCTTATAATCCAGCGCTTGCCGCACTGCGATAACCATTGCAATTAACATCCAAACACCCGCAATAAAGTTAACAATTACTGTAAGTCCTGGAATGATCCCAATTACCCGAATAATTCCCGGGGAACTGGAAAATCCAATGGTTCTGAGAAGCTGACCTGCATCTGCCTGTGTCTGAGCTTCCGGAAGTAGTTTGGTTCCGATAAAATAGGTTAAATATGCCCAGATAAACCATGCCAATAAAGCGAAAATCGTTCCGGTAATAATACCGCTCGCACCTGTGGTGGCAATACTTCCAATACCGGCCGCCACACTTGCTAATACCACTACACCAATTGCCTGCCCCATTGCGGTAGTATCTGCTTCCACTTCCTCATAAATGTGGACATCAAGTTTTGCGGCGCGAAGCATACGTTCTGTGAAACTTGCCATATCTCCTCCTCACTTTTTTTGTTATCATCATAAATTAACAAATAGATACCGAAAAATTCAAATAAAAAATGGCTAAATTTATTATCCGATATTGTTTCTTAACGACTCGATTGTTTATTTATTTGAGAAGCAAACTCGACCAACGTCGAAAAAAGTCGTAATTGCTCTTTTTTTTGCGGTAAGTATTCAGGGTGCCACTGCACACCTATTATATAAGGATATCTTGAATGTTCAACTGCTTGTATGACGCCATTAAGCTCCTGAGCCGCAATTTTAAATTCTGTAGCGACATTGTTAATGGCTTGATTATGAAGCGAGTTGACATAAATTTTGTCTTTCCTAAAAATGTTATACATCAGTAAATTTTTATTTATCCGGATTTCTTTTTTGGGATAAATACTTCGGATTTGGGGAGTTTCAACATAGAATCCCTGGATATTCTGATAAAGAGAGCCGCCTAAAAACACATTCAGTAGTTGAGCCCCACGACAAATACCTAAAATGGGTAGCTTTCTATTAAGTGCACCGGCAATCAGATTGTTTTCAAGCTGATCCCTTTTGGAATCAAAAGATTTTGCTTTTTTCGAACTTAACAATTTACGAATTAATAGCATAAAGGGATAAAAAAGAATCGCCAGAAGGTAACGATAAACCGAGACTTTTTCCTGACGCAGATTCTCTATCAATGCGCGTTCTTCCCCATACAATTTTGGATCCACATCTGCGCCTCCCCCAATAATGAGACCATGTAAATATTTTACTGAATACGGTTTGGAGGGCGTTATCCGCCGTGCTTTACCACCTGCCCGCAATATCGCTAATTTGGTAAAGAACCAGGCTGCTAATCCACCATGATCAGGGCCTGTTACACCAATGACAGGTTTTCCGGTTAATTTTCGCTGAGCCACTGCCTCACCTGATCATGCCATCTCTCTTTGAACATTTTAAAAGAATCGTCCATCAAATCCAGATATGCATGCCGCATTCGAAAAATTTTCTCAGGCTTGCTCGCCAGTTTCTCTACTTCACACCAGTAATTCCACTCCGATGCAATTGACCATGATTCATCATCGATTCGGCAATTGGGTAATCTATAATGAAAGGCAGGTCTGGGCTTTAAAAGATTATCTTCCTTTATTGCGGCTTTTACTTTATTGAATTCTATCCAGGAAAAAATAGGGAGCATATCCAATGCCCTATTCCGGGTGGGATTAAATTTCAGGTAATCATCAACTAATTGGTTTATATCCGGTTTATAGGATGGAGAAAAAACCAGGCGTATGTATTCATCGGGAAATTCGTTAATAAACGGTGTTATACGGCGGACAAAATCAATTTTGGAGTCCTCAAATATCCAATTATACAGAAGTAAAAATGATTGAATGTGCCGGAGAAGACTTTGTGTTTCATCAGAAGGAATTTCAATGTTTATATGTAAACCGAAGGCATAAAACATAGACGCCTTTGTGCCTAAAGCATTTTGTTGGTAAAGCGT
>CAZVKP010000240.1:0-914 GCA_964627635.1 uncultured Calditrichaceae bacterium
AAACAAAATTCTTATTAGACAATATGCAGTTGAAACGGATATTCATCCTTTTGTAAAAGGTACAACCTTTGAAACGGTCTGGAACAACAGGGTAAAATCGAAATTTGGCGATACAGAAGTTTTTTTTGCCTCCCTAAAAGATTTAATTGTAATGAAAGAAGCGGCAGGAAGAACCAAAGACAAAGAAGATTTAAAATACTTAATCAAATTAAAAGAAAATAAATGATTTAAATTTTTACAAACTGATAGATTCGATATTGTTTTAAACAATGGATAACTGAATATTGAGTTTCACAAATCCAGAATACCTATTTAGATAATCTTATAATATTAGGGAACAGTAATTTCTATTAAAAATGGGGGATTCTTTTGATCCCCCATTCTTTATTTTAACATTCTGCTAAAACAGGCTAAACGATACGTACTTCCCGGGATTTTTTTTCATATCCTGGGTGAGTTCGTTTAAAGATTTCGTCAAAATAAGCAGTTGAGTATAAAGTTTTTCATCTTTTAACAATTTGCCTGCTGTGCCGTTGCCCTGAAGTTTTTGCAATAAAGAATCTGTCCGCATGCTAAGAGATCGAAAACTGGAAAACATGGTTGTGTCAGTCAAAAATTTTCCCAAACTTCCTTCACCATTTTTAATTTTTTGAGCAATCCCGTTCAAGTTCGAAGTGGTATTCAAAAGATTTTTATATAGTAAAGTATCCCGAACAAGTTTTCCTGCAGTTCCTTTACCATTGGTAAGTTCAACGGTAAGTCGTTGAATATTATTGATAGATTTCAAAAAATCCTTCTTTACAGCTTCATCTGCAAGAAGCGTGTTCAATATACCAGGGCCGTTTAATGCATTGCTTGTACCATCCCGATTATCTACTCATCAATGACGGCAAGGGGCGTTTTAAACAGGCTTC
>CAZVKP010000240.1:924-5825 GCA_964627635.1 uncultured Calditrichaceae bacterium
AAATTTTCGTTGGTTATAGGTTCGGTGCTTTCCAAAAAATCACCTTCTGCCAACTTTGGTTCAGTCGCCTTTCCAGGGGAAATATCAACAAATTTATCCCCCAAAATACCCAGCGTTTTAATTTTTGCTACCGATGATGTGGTTACCAGATCATCGAATTCATCTTTAATCTTCAATTCTACTTTTATTCCCTGTTGGTTATTCTTTTCAACAAATTCCATATCTCCAACAGTCCCTACTTTCATTCCGGAAACAGTGACAAATGCACCAGGAGACAATCCTTGAATATTGGGCGTAAATATGTAAAGCGAATATTTAGATGAAAACAATCTTTGGTTGGAACCGATGATATAAAATATAAATCCAAACAAAAAAATGGATAATAACCATAATGAAATAACCCCAAGTTTTACTGGCCTATTTTTATTGAATAATTCCATACTCTTCCTCTCCCGGTTTGCATTGTAAATTTTGTTGCTTCACTTCAAAATGATCCAATATTGAGAGGTCCATAACCCCATCATAGGTAATTGTCCCGTTTTTAAGCATAAGTAATCGGTCAACTTTATTTTCAAAATGATGTATTTCATGTGTAACAATTAGAGATGTTACATTAAACCTCTGCTGAAGATCATTTATTATAGTCACAACGTTGCCTGCTGCCAGGGGATCCAGTCCGGCAGTCGGTTCGTCGTATAGTAGTACCTGAGGTTGTGAAACAATTGCGCGGGCAATTCCCACCCGCTTTTGCATTCCGCCACTAATTTCAGCAGGATAATAATTCAAATGTTCCTCTAAACCCAACAAACTTGCTATTTCTACTGCACGACTATGTGATTCTTTCCATGATAAGCCCACATTTTCTATAAGAAAAAATGCAATATTTTCTTCAACTGTGAGGGAATCGAACAGAGCCCCGCCTTGAAATACCAATCCAAACATTTTTCTGAGCTCGTTCATTTCGTTCTTATGCAATTTATTAATGTCTTTCCCATTAACTAAAATTTGGCCGGACGTTGGGCACAGCAGCCGAACAATTAGGCGTAGTATGGTACTTTTGCCTGCACCACTACTACCAACTAACAAAACCGTTTCACTCGACTCAATTTTAAAAGAAAGATCAGTCAAAATCTGCTTATTATTCAAACAAAGTGATACATCTTTAAATTCAATCATAATTTTTTCCACCTAATAAAATGATAAAACAATTACAGTTAATATAAAATCCATCACCAAAACACTCATGGCGGTATACATTGCCGTTTTAGTTGCAGCTTGTCCCATACCCTCTGCGCCGCCCTTTATATTAAATGCGAAATAAGCACTGATAAGTCCGATAAGAATACCAAAAAAGGGTGGCTTGATGATGCCGATAATCAGATCTTTTAATACCAAACCATTTCGCACAGATAACCAGAAAAATTCCTGGTCCACATTTAGCAGGGTTACCGATGAGAATGAACCGGCAATGATCCCCATTACATCCCCAATTATAGTTAAGGGCGTCATCACAAAAAAAGCGGCAAATACTCTTGGTACAATCAATCGTCTAATGGGATCTGTACCAAAAGCCTGTAAGGCATCAACCTGATTGCTTATTACCATATTCCCAATCTCCGACACGATTTTAGCACCAATACGAGCTGCCATCATTAAACCGACAACCAAAGGACCAATTTCACGGATAATTGAGATTGCAACTAATCGACCGACCATAAGTTTCGCACCAAATGGTTCCAACTTTTTACCCCATTCTAAAGATAAAACCATACTGACAAACATAGTTGCGAATATTACCAATGGTAATGCTTGATTACCCAGAATATATATCTGTTTAAAAGTTTCTCCACGATACCGGATAATGCTGGGAAAATCGAAAATGGTCGTAGTAGAAAATTTAACAGCACTCAGGAATTCCCTGACATTTTGATTCAGTTTACTTTGTCTGTATTTTAATAAATATTTTTTAATTGCTATTTCCATGCGCGATGATTAACCACTATTCATTATTATAATTATGTCATGTTCTAATTGAAGGCTTAAAATTAACTACTGATAACATAGAAAATCCAACACTATTTTAAGTTTAACAGTATAATACTATTAGTGTCAATAGTCTGTATTTCATGCTACAATGTGGCTATAATTGGAAAACCAAGATATTCTTTAAAGCATCAGGGAGGCAGACTTGCTATAAAGAATTTGTAAAAGTCCTTAAATTCCATTAAATTTCCGAAATATAACTATGGATTCTTCATGAGAAAATTCGCAGTCATCGGATTAGGTACATTCGGTATAAGTATTGCTCAGGCACTTACCGAAAAAGGCGCCGAAGTTATTGCCATTGATCGAGATATGGATCGGGTGGAAGCTATTCAGGATTATGTTTCAGTTGCGGTGAGGCTGGACAGCACGGATGAGAATGCCCTCAAGGCACAGGGACTAAATGAATTGGATGTGGCGGTGGTGTGTATCGGCGAGGATTTTGAATCTAATTTACTCACTTCGGTGTTATTAAAGCAGTTGGGAGTCAAAACAGTCGTCACTCGTGCGACCAAACCCTTAGAGGAAAAAATATTAAAATCGGTTGGAATAGACCGGGTGGCGCTGCCGGAGCAGGAAATTGGTGAGAAACTGGCATATTCTTTGATGCATCCCACATTTAAAGAACTGTTCTATTTAGCTGAGCAATATACAATCGCAGAATTGGATGCACCAAATTTCTTTGCCGGAAAAAAACTCAGGGATATCGATCTTCGAGGTAAATACGGATTAAACATTATCATTATTCGGAGGCAGACAGAAGTAGAGAGTAATGAAGAAGAGACCACTACAAAAGAAAAGGTCATTTTGCCTGAACCAAAAACTGAAATTCAGGAAAAGGATACGTTAGTGATGGTAGGCAAATCAGAAGATTTAAATACATTAATGTCCCAGAGTGACTAAAGATGCAAAAGTTCGAGTTTTATAAATTACCGGATATTATTCTCCTGTTTTTTCTGCTGGTAATCCCGTTGTATGCCATTATTAATCGAACTGATGTGGCACCCAGGAATCCGGTTGCGGTTGTGGAAATTGATGGCAAACAAGAATATGCCGTTTCACTTGATCGACCTAAAAAGTTAAAACTAAACGAGTGGAATCTACCGGTGATCTTAGGCATCAAAACAGGTAAAATCCGTATCCTGGAAAATGATTGTCAGAAAAATATATGCATTCACACCGGGTATATAAACAGAGCCGGACAAACAATTGTTTGCGTGCCAAAAAAAATTTTAATCTATATACAGAGTTCGCGTGACAGTTCCTCAAACAAAATCAACGCCATTACGGGATAACAATTCAATTTCCCAGGATGCCCATTTGGCTGCTTTAATTGCCCTGGGACTGGTTCTCTTTTTATTTGAAGCTTATATTCCTAAACCCTTCCCCTGGTTAAAACTCGGTTTGGCAAATGTGGTAACACTTATCGCCCTATATTGGTATGGTGGTATTGCCGCAATTTTGGTATCTCTTGTCCGAATTTTCATCGGATCCATATTTACCGGCCTTTTTCTCACACCCGGTTTTTTATTATCGCTGGGTGGAGGATTGGCAGCAGTGGGTACCATGATCTTATTTTATCAAACAGGTTTATTCGGAGTGTGGGGGATTAGTTTAGCGGGTGCTTCTGCCCACAATGTGGGGCAAATTTTTGTTGCATATTTCATCCTCTTCGATAATCCGCTTATTCTGCACATTCTTCCTTTTTTAATCCTTTATTCACTAATATCCGGCACTATTATTGGATATCTCGGATATTTACTTTTGAAACGCTTAAAAAAAGAATTTGCGTTTTGAGGGAATTTTAACCATTTTAGACGAGTTAATTCCAAATTATATTTAAATATTAAATAAAAATTATTGGGAGATTTTGGATAAATGGTAACCGACACCGAAACCAAGAATAAAATTTCAATTATAAAACGAGGACAAATTTTACTGAAAATCCAGAAGGGAGAAAGTCTGGAACCAATTTTTACGGACTTGTCAGCATACCAAATGAAAGAATTGCGAAATTTTTTAGAAGAAGAAGTAATTTATCTCTCTTCCCTGAAAGATGACAAAGCCATAAAATTGTCTGAAATAAAATCCAATTACGAACCTGTTCCCAATTACTATTACCGCCAGGATTGTCGAGAGCCTCTGGAAGCCTGTTTGAATGAGACATGCTTAACATCTAATCCCGAGTGTTTTAGTCGGAAAATGAGAGGTCAAATAGATGAAATTTTGAAGGTGATGAAGCCATATCTGGAGCATAACTGATAATGCAGAAGGGCGACGCAAAAAAATATAATCGAATAAAATTAACTGTATCTCTGGCAGGTATCGCCATAGATTTTATCTTTTGGATTGTAATTATATTTGGCGGTCTTGCAGTTTTTCTGGCAGAAAAAGCCGAATCACTCAGCTCTTCAAATTTGGTTCAATTTTACTACTTTATTGCAGCCTTAGGCATTTTAAATTTAATCATTAATTTTCCATTATCGTTTTACTCCGGTTATGTGGTTGAACACCGTTTCTCATTGTCCAATCAATCTTTGCTTCAATGGGGCTGGGAGCAAATCAAAGGAATGATGGTGGGCATCATCCTTGGAGTTATATTGCTCACCATATTCTATCTATTATTACAGCACTTTCCCAATTGGTGGTGGCTGGGATTATGGTTATTTATTTTGATATTCAGTGTGCTATTATCACGTTTAGCACCTGTGTTGATTTTTCCGTTATTTTACAAATTTGAACCTTTGGATCAGCCCGAGCTAAAAGAAAGAATCTACAAATTTGCCAATCAATGGAATTTACGTATCACCGGTATTTTTAAATTTAATTTGAGTAAAACCACCAAAAAAGCGAATGCC
>CAZVKP010000241.1:0-5815 GCA_964627635.1 uncultured Calditrichaceae bacterium
GGCAGCGGCGGTTCCTTCTTTAATAAAGTCTCTTCGGGTGACCACTTTTAAGCTCATTTTTCCCTCGAATTTTTCAAACCGTTTTATGTTTTCATTAATATGATTGTACACTTTTAGAAACATTATGAATAATAGTGCATAATAGTTAATATAATCAAATTCTAACCCACCCCCTACTTCCCCCTCCCTAATGCATTAGGGAGGGGGATTAGAGGGAGTGGGTCAATACAGTAAATAATTATAAATATACATCCTGCTGAGAAAAGGGTATAATCATGTTCATTAATTTACATTATTGAAATACGGCATCAATTAAAGATGATGCTTTCTGATCGGTTGATGCATTGAATGCAATTGCTAACAAATTTCCTTCTTCCCGAAAAGCTGTCCAGGAGCCATCTTCCATTTTAACCATTTTGTCCTTCGCTGAAACCTCCGGCAGATAATACTTCCTAAAGCTATTCAAGGCATTTTGCATGGCTTTTGCATCGGGGTACTCAATTACTAACAAAATGATCCTCTCCTCCCCATCCCGATATTTTGCCAGCACCACATCTGTGGAATCCCCGATGTTCAAAATATTTTCATCGGCAATAAAATAGTGGCTGTTCAACCAAATATGATGGTGAAAGAAACGGATACTCTCCCGGATTAATTTTTTTTGAGGGAGCCGGTCGAGAATATCCGGCAAAGCACCCTCCACGGGAATTTTATTCTCGATGAATCCGGCTAATTCAAAAACAGCCTTTTTAGATTCGGGAGTTTCGGGACTGGCTAATATGGAGATGAAATAGCGGTCTTTCCAGAACATGAGCAATCCGGAGGTATATTGTGATCCCTGACCAAATGTGGTATCCACTTCCTCCCGGGAGTGAGAAAACACCCCGAATGCATCCCTGGCACTGCCCATGTCGAAGAGATCCACAATAATATTGGGTTGTTCCGAGCGGGAATAGGTCCGGCTGAGCAATTTTTGGAATCCGTAAGACAGATAAAGTTCGGCTCCACCGTTGATGTAGTCAAATAAATTTTCCTGATTGTAGGATTGATCCGGTGCTTCCACCTGCCATCCATTGATTGAGTCAGAGAGCATTTTAGTCAGGTTGGGTTTTGCGCTGCCCATTTCAACGACTCCGAGCAATATTGTGAATAAAATGATAAAATTGGTTATAATTTTCATAGTTTAAAACTGTGGTTTTCTTCTTTCCATTTATCATCATTTTTGTAATTATGATTACAGGAGAAAATTACATTTTGAAAGCCGTTAAAACGGCTAAAAATGTTGAAGGTTGTTATTAACACCGGGATTAATCCCGGTGTTAATGGAATATTAATGCTATATACGAACCGTTTCAACGGTTTTTCTTAAATATTCGATGAATTTCGAGTCAACCTTCCTATTATAACATGCAGCCCTTCAGAAGCAAATGGTAAAAGTCATTTACGGTGATGAACTTCCAATTGTTCGCGGTAAGATGCTATTTCTACTTACAGAATTCACAGCAAAATGCTGTCCGTACTTTTAATACCTGCATTTAATTTTCCAAATTATAAGGTAAATACATCACTTCATCAAAAAATATGAAAACGCCATTCACCGGTTTCAATCTTATTTTTTATCAGACGGCTGGCAATTTTTATGTAAAAATGCCGGGGACCCGGCAGCAGCATGGTAAGACCTACTAAGTCGGTGAGAAATCCCGGGGTTAACAGTGTAAAACCACCCAGCAGCACAAACAATCCGTGTAAAATTTCATTACCCGGTGGACGCCCCTCATTCATCGCCCGTTGAATCCGTTGAATGGCAAAAAATCCCTCACTTTTGGCAAGATACGCTCCGGCAATGGCAGTGAGAAAAATAATCAGCACCGTGTTCAGCGCGCCGATCATGCCGCCGACCTTAATCAGCAAATACAGTTCGGCTATCGGAATAAGGGTGAATAACAGGAATAGTTTAAAAAACATGTATTGGACTAATTTTTATTGAATTTGGTTTTTATTTAACTGTCGCAATATTAGTATTTCAAAATAGAAGTTTAATTCATTAAGAGACTACGTTCTTTTTGATTTGTACTATACTCAACACGGAAATCATTCCTTTCACTCAATTGTATCCGCTTGTTTTATTTAGCTTAACATCTGTTCCCCCAAGGGGAAAAATGTTACAGCATAGGGCCATCGCCCTATGAATATTTCAAAGGTAGCGTTCATCATAATAGATATTGTATTTTTTTAGTAATTCTATAAATTCTTCCCTAAATGTCTTTTTTTTATGATGTGTTTTCTGGTTTTCAATATATGTTTTTACAACATTTACTTTTGATTGACTAACAGCAAATATGCCATACCCATCCTGCCAATGAAATTTTTTAAATGCAGCCCCTTTTGTTTTAAACCACTTTGAAGAATCTTTTTTAAGTAACGCTAACATTTTGCTAACAGATATGGTTCGTGAAAAAATATTTAATATATGGATATGATCTGTTGTACCACCGATTTTAATGGCGTTGCAGTCCAGATTTTTTAAAATTCCGGCAATATATTTATACAACTCTGTTTCAATTTCCGGTTTAATTAATTCTTTCCCGTTCATTGTGCTGAATACGATGGGTAAATAGATTTTTGCTAAACTTTGTGGCATATTAAAATTCCGAATCACTATTATTATTCCCTGACAGGGAATTTCATTTCAGTCGCTTTATTTAACCACAAGGCGTTGCCTGCCTGGCTTCACCGGCAGACAGGCCACTGTGCTATTATATAATTCTCTGTTGGAGAATTTTCATAGAAAATAATGTGATAATAAATCCTTATCAAAAAACGAGCTTAATTTTATAGATATAGTTTTATCCCTTTTCTAAAATAGTCTGTTTGTTTCATCCAACTGGCTTGTGTCATGGTATGAATAATTTTAGCCTAAATAAAAATTTTTGTGAAAACTAAATATAATATAAAAACCTTAACAGAATCATATCGATTAACTTTGTTTGTTTCCAAATTTACTAGCTTTACCTTCCATCATTTCCACTTCCGATGAAACAGCATCCACAATTAAGATTCTGCCGTGTTGTTCTTTTACAATAATCGGTTCCCCCTCTCCAATAGACTTTGAGCGATTCGCAACCTTTGCTTTCCAAAGTTCGCCATTCACAGTAACATAGCCCGAAGGTGCCAATCGCTCTCGTGTAATTCCTCGCTTTCCAATCAACAACTTTTTATTTTCTCTAATATTCGTCTCATATGCCCGCCAGACCAATGGAAATAAAACCACATCTTTAACAAGCCATATTAGAATAATAGCGCTACCCAGCCACAGTGAAATTTGGCTGGTATCATAGAGATACACCATGATTAAAATGACGAACAACAGCGCCGGTAACTGCAGAACAATATATTTGATTAACCCCTGGCGGGACCAGCTTCTCTTTTTGTGTTCTGACATAAATAAATTTCCGATAAGTCAAAATATCAGTTCCTCAACTCGATAAACCACTTGTCCCGGAATATGATCCTCGCTTATAAACACTCAGGGGATATTGCTTGGATTCCAGGAGACCCGAAAATCTTCGTTCAATGAATCCAGAAATTCCATATCTTCATCGGAAATATGAAAATCGAATACTTGGGCATTTTCCTCAATTCGTTCTTTATGAACAGACTTGGGAATCACCACAATATCATGCTGCAGCGTCCAGCGAATTAAAATCTGCGCCGGCGACTTTTGATATTTCTCTGCAATGGTAACCAGATTTTTATCATTGAGTTTTTTACCTCTTGTCAACGGTGAGTAGGCTTCCAGCTGAATGTCATTTTTCCGGCAAAATTTGTGCAATTCCTTTTGATACAGGAACGGACTGAATTCTACCTGGTTTACCGCGGGTGTCACATTGGTATCTTTAAGTAAATCTTTTAAATGCTCAATGGTAAAATTACACACACCGATTGCCCGGCATTTTCCCTCATTTTGCAGAGTAATCAATGCTTCCCAGCTTTCCTTTCGCAAACCTTCCACCGGCCAATGCAGCAGATAAAGATCCAGATAATCTAATCCCAGATTATTTAAACTTTTATCAAATGCTTTTATCGCCTTATCATATCCCTGATCGGTATTCCACAACTTGGTGGTTACAAAAACATCCTCCCGTGGAACTCCGCTGGCTTTTATCGCATCTCCCACATCTTTTTCATTTCCATACATCCAGGCGGTATCCACATGCCGGTATCCGATTCCCAGTGCATGAGACACTGCATCATAAGTTTCACGACCTGCACAAGCCCGAAATACGCCTAAACCTAAAAAAGGAATTTCAACATCATTGTTTAACTTTGCCTTGCTCTGAATTGTCTTCTCCATAGATTAATACCAAACCTCTGTATCCTAATTGTACTTATGATTTCAACGCCCTAAAAATTGTTATCGGTGGAATATTTCGAAATTCTTTTGAAATAATTACATTTTGAAAATGATTTTCCAGATTTTCATAAATATGATTGAGATGTTGATACACCAAAAATTCTCCGGATGGTTTTAATGCCTGCCAGGTATTCGACAATATTTTATTTTTGGTTACATCATTAATCATTGAGAAAGGAATACCGGAAATAATAAAATCTGCAGAAGCGACGCCGCTTTCCCTTAATATCGAAAGGATATTTTCAGCACTGTCATGATAAATTTCAACCTGAGGAGCAGCAACTTTTTCCTTTAATATCGGAATAAAATTCTTGTTTTTTTCAATCAAAATTAATTTTGATTGGGCAGACATTCGTGCTTGAATATATTTAGTGAAAACACCGGTTCCGGGTCCGTATTCTACAATGGTCAATTCTTTATTAAAATCAATGGGTCTGCATACTCGCCTAACACCGAAACGGGACGTCGGGGTAACAGAGGCGACTTTTGGATCCGTAAAAAATGATTTCAGGTAATGGAAAGTACTTTCAATTCGTTTCATGAAAACAATGTTCTTTCATTTTTTCTAAAATTACAAATTTTTAACATTTTATTATGTATTAATTTTGCAAAATCGTTCATAATGTAAGAACGTAATCCAGTAAAATCGAGTGGAAATTTGATTAATGAGTGGCTTAATACAAACATTTTATAATCTTTCATAAATCTACCGCTATTTTTAATGCGATTCCATTAAAGTAGAAATTGGATTGATACGAATCGTTCCATTTTGTTATATTGAAAATTATCAAGATGAAAATGAAAAATTTGAAAAAAGGAATCTTAGGATGAGTTGTTTCACCCATCTGGAATGCGCTTATTGCAGTAAAGAGTTAAATTCAAACCGATTGTGGAACCTATGTCCGGATTGTCACAAACCGTTACTGGCGCGTTACGATTTAACGCGGGCAAAAAAAATACTGAAAAGGGAATTGTTGCAAAGCCGGTCTCATACCCTGTGGAGATATCAGGAGTTGTTACCGGTTGCGGACTCAAAATTTTCGTTTAGTTTGGGCGAGGGCTTTACCCCACTGATTCATGCAGTTCAACTGGGTAAAAAAGTGGATTTTCAAAAATTATATATTAAAGATGAAGGCTTAAATCCTACCGGATCTTTTAAAGCTCGCGGATTATGTATGGCAGTGTGCAAAGCAGTGGAATTGGGTGCCCGGGAATTGTCAATTCCATCCGCGGGAAATGCTGCCGGTGCATTAAGCGCCTATGCCGCTCTTGCCGGAATTCCCGCCCATGTATTTATGCCCAGGGATGTTCCCAAGCCATTTATCTCTGAATGCAAAGCATTGGGTGCCCATGTTTCCCTGATCGATGGCTTGATTACCGATTGTGGAAAAATCGCAGCAG
>CAZVKP010000242.1:0-3830 GCA_964627635.1 uncultured Calditrichaceae bacterium
TTACCCCTGGTTTATAACGGTATTTCAACTGCACATCGGCGTCGGATGGCTGAAGAAGCGATTGAGAAAGTGGGATTATCCGATCGTGCAAAACATAAGCCCAATGAATTATCCGGCGGTCAGCGCCAACGGGTTGCTATTGCCAGAGCATTGGTAAACAATCCATCTATTATCTTGGCAGACGAGCCAACCGGTAATTTGGACAGTAAAACCGGTGAAGAAATTATGGAAATATTTAATCAGCTTCATCAGGCAGGAAATACCATTTTAATTGTCACTCATGAAGACTTTATTGCAAAGTATGCCCATCGAATCATTAAACTTCGAGATGGATTTATTGAAAGTGATGAGTTGAGTCAATCTGAAATTGAATATTCAGTTGCAATGGCGTAAAAAACATTAAATGATTTTGGGTAAAAACAAATTTAAAAACGCACTAAGCATTGGAGTGTATAAAGCATTTTATTGGGAATTAGATAATGAAATCCATTCAAGATAAAATTGAATCTTTTAAAATTGCTATAGCCGCTATAAAATCCAACAAAAGCAGGGCTATTTTAACCACTCTTGGCATTATCATCGGAATTGTTGCAGTGACGACTACCATGACGGCTGCGAATGGTCTGGGTAATAATTTTAAAGAGAGTATTGCAGCCGTCGGATCTGATGTGTTTTATATTTCAAAAATGCCGTGGATAATTACCGGCAATTTTTTCGAGTACCGTAATCGCCCAAATCTTACTTTTAAGCAAAGTGAGAAGCTCGCCGGAAAACTAACCACAGCAAAAGCGGTTAATCCATCTACCAGTGAGCGGTTAAACACAAAATATCGTTCCAAAATTATGGAAAGCGTGCCGGTAATAGGTACAACCGAAGAGCAGATTAATGTGAATAATGCACTGCCGGCATACGGTCGGTTTATTATTCCACAGGATATTCAATATAAAAAATATGTCTGTGTTATCGGCCAGGAAATTAAAGAAGAGATGTTTCCGCATGTGGATCCGCTCAACAAAGATGTGAAAATCGGACGTTATGATTACCGGATCGTCGGTGTGATGGAGAAGCGCGGGAGTGCCGGCTTTTTTGGCGGACCGAATTTTGACCGGCAGATCTTTATTCCAATCACCACTTTTATGAAAGCCTACGGAGGGCATAATCGGGGATTTAGTATTGCGGTGAAAGCACCCGGTCAGGAGCAAATGACCAATTTCCGATATGAGATCATCGGGGAGATGCGTAAGATTCGCAAACTTAAACCCACCGAAGAAAACGATTTTTCCATTAATACCATGGATACCCTGATGAATGCTTACAATAACGTGATGGGTGTCATTATCATGATCGGTCTGGTGATAACCAGTATTTCGCTCTTTGTTGGGGGAATCGGTGTGATGAATATCATGTTTGTTTCAGTGACCGAACGTACCCGGGAAATAGGAATTCGTAAGGCAATTGGTGCTACTAAGCGGGCGATTTTAACCCAGTTTTTGTTGGAATCATCTTCTATCTGTATGATTGGCGGTGCAATTGGATTACTATTATCATTTGGGGTTGCCAAATTAATCGATACTTACCTGATGCCGGCATCTGTTTCACTGCCGATTGTGGTTATTGGGTTGATTGTTGCTGTTTTGGTAGGTGTGTTTTCCGGATTCATTCCCGCCTTAAGGGCAGCACGTTTGAATCCGATTGACGCTTTGCGGTATGAATAACATGGGTGTTTTTCAATGTCAAGCAGTTCAACTTAACATGAAATTTGATTAAATAAAATTTTATCAGAGAGAAGATCATGAGAATTTTTGAGGCATTAAGAATGGCATTTGTTGCCATCATGAGTCATAAATTAAGATCTGCGCTTACCCTGGTAGGAATCATTGCCGGCGTTGCCTCAATAATTGCGGTGATGACTGGCATTTCTGTCATCCAAACCACCATGGAAAAGGAGTTGAGTGTTCTGGGAACCACCACATTTCAGGTGCAAAAATGGGCAGCCGGGGGACCGATCAGCGAAGAAGAACGCCGCAAGATCATGAAACGCCGTCCAACCACGGTGGAACACGCCAATGCTATCAGAGAAAGAGTGGAATCCGTGAACTTGGTCGGTGCGGAACTGTGGGGTTACAACCGAATGGCACAGTACCGGGACAAAAAGACGAATCCCAATCTGGTGATGTGTGGTGGCACTCCGGAATATGCACCGAACAATACCCATTACATTGCTTTAGGTCGCAACTTAAGTTACGAGGATCTGAAGGTGGGACGCAGTGTGGTTGTTTTAGGTCATGCAGTGGCTCAGGAACTTTTTCCCTGGACGGATCCTGTACTGAAAACCGTGAAAATTGACGGTCGAAAATATCAAGTGATTGGTGTATTCGAGCAGAAGAAATCTGCGCTGGGCGGTAACTTTGATAATTACTTGCTTATTCCTATCACCAAATTTAAAAGAATTTATGGAAAATATGATAATCGGGGACGTGAGCGTTCCGTAAACATCACTGTGAATGCAAAATCTCCGGATCTTTTAGAAGAAGCCATTGCAGAAACCCGAACAGTCATGCGGCAGGAGCGCGGCTTGAAACCCAATGAGGAAGATGATTTTACCATTTACACTAACAAGAGTCAAATTGATGCCTTCAATAGAACCACTGCCGGGATAAAGATGGGAGCGTTTGTGATTGGTATTGTCGCACTGGTTGTTGCCGGGATCGGGATCATGAATATCATGCTGGTTTCGGTCACCGAGCGAACCCGGGAAATGGGTATTCGCAAATCACTGGGCGCTAAACGCAAGAATAGTTTAACCCAGTTTTTATTGGAAGCCATCATCCTAAGCAATATTGGTGGAATTTTGGGTGTGGCGGTAGGCTTCGGGCTGGGCAACATTGTCAGTATTCTCACCGGATTTGCAGCTCATGTTCCATTGCAATGGACACTTGGTGGATTGGCGTTTTGTACCGCAGTGGGTTTAACATTTGGTTTATGGCCGGCGGTTATCGCCTCCAAAATGGATCCCATTGAATCCCTTCGTTATGAATAGTTATGTGCGGCAAGCAAAGTTGCTTGTCGCTCAAATCTCTCTCGCCAATTCTCAAATTTTTCCGCGTCTTTCAAAAAGGTAATCTTAACTTTCAAGTTACCGGTCCAGTCTCAACTTACTTTTAATAATTGCACTTGAATTGTTCAATAAATCGATTTAAATAAAAGCAATAAATATTTAAGTGGATACGATGAAACAGCTCTATTTTAAAGATCGTGAGGAATGGCGAAAATGGCTATCCAAATATTACGATGGTGAATCAGGAATATGGCTAATCTTCTACAAAAAAGAATCCGGAAAACCGTCACTGAAATATGAAGAGGCAGTGGAAGAAGCATTATGTTTTGGATGGATCGACAGCATCATAAAGAAAAAGGATGAATCTACATATCTTCGCAAATTTACGCCGCGCAAAGATGATAGTAAATGGTCCGCCCTGAATAAGAAACGGGTTGAACGAATGATCCAACAGGGCAAAATAACAGAAGCCGGGATGGCTAAAATACGAATTGCCAAAGAGAACGGTATGTGGAACAAAGATGACCGACCGAACATCGATTTTTCAGTATCACCGGAATTCAGTGCTGCTTTAGAAGCGAATCCACCAGCAAAAGCAAATTTTAAAAAACTGGCACCAAGTCATCAAAAACAGTACACCGGCTGGATCAATATTGGCAAACGGCCGGAAACAAAAGAAAAGCGAATTGCGGAATCCATTGCCCTATTGAAAAAGGGTGAGAAACTGGGATTACGGTAAAACTAACCGATTAGAGTATTACAAGCTTCAAAA
>CAZVKP010000242.1:3840-5811 GCA_964627635.1 uncultured Calditrichaceae bacterium
ACATCGGACATTTTATTTACAGAAATATTTGTTGACCTCTCACGCAATAGTTATTACAATAAAGTACTTCAATAAATTTGTTCACATGAGCAAAGAATATTACCGATGTTCAATTTTTTGGTGTTTGAATCACAAAACGAATTGGAGGAGATATGCGATTTATCATAATACTATTGGTATTGACTGTTTCCATCAGCTTTACTCAGGATATTCCGTCAAAAGAGGATCAGATTGCGGTTGCGGTGATGGCGGCGCCGGAAGAGTTTCGTCAGGACGCCACTGTACTTGGATATAACTCTGAAGATGAGTTGGTAACGCTGCGAACCGGCAGCAATGACATGATCTGCCTCGCCGATGACCCGGATAAAGAGGGATTCAGTGTCGCCGCTTATCACAAGGATTTAGAACCGTTTATGGCCCGGGGACGTGAATTACGGGCACAGGGAAAATCGTTTCAGGAAGTGGTTAAAATAAGAGGTAAGGAAGCCAAAAGCGGTAAATTGGAAATGCCTGAAAAAGGAGTAACTTTGCATGTGCTTTCCGGCGACAATGCAGAATATGATCCGAAAACCGGAAAAATTCTTAATGCGAATTACCGGTATGTCGTGTATATCCCCTGGGCAACCACGGAAAGTACCGGTTTACCCACTCGTCCCACTACCCAGGGCGGACCGTGGATAATGGACGCCGGAACACACCGGGCACACATCATGATCGTTCCGCCACCGGAATCTCAAAAATAATAACAAAGCTCCGGATGGCAAACAATGTTTATTTCGGCGAATTTTAAGAGTATTTATTAGGGAACAGGATACAAAAGAAACGGCATAAATTAAAGCCTTTCCCCACAAAATTTCAGAGAGCTGAATTCCTGATTTCCGTTACTGGATTCCTGTTCCTTAGAATTTTATTGCATATTTGCTTTTAATAATTTTAATTACAAGTAAGTAATAATGTTTATTGAAATGGTACTAATTAATATTTTCATTAAAAAATTTATATTACAGGATATTTAAATGTTCAATTGGGAATGGCATACTCAGAGTGAAAGTAATCTAAAGCGAACCATCGAACGCTGTAGAGAGAAAAATATTATTTTACCTACTTTTGAACAGATGAAAAAACCCCACACTATTCCGCAAGAGCTGCAAGATAAATTGAAAAAAATGGATATGCAGGAAGTTCACCCATTGAACCTGTTTCGAATCCATTGGTGCAACGACCCGGAAACCGGAAGTGTGAAGGGAATTAACTATTTGGAGATTCCCCGGCAGATCACTGGTGTCAAAGCCCGTATTATCGGTCTGGTCGGTAAATTTTTTCCCACCGGTGCCCACAAAGTGGGTGCTACTTATGGCTGCCTGGCGCCATATTTAGTCACCGGTCGATTCGATCCGGTTTTTCACAAAGCAGTATGGCCAAGCACCGGCAATTATTGTCGCGGAGGCGTTTTTAACTCGGCGCTTTTGGGAGTAGATTCGGTGGCGATTCTACCGGAGGAAATGAGCCGGGAGCGTTTCGACTGGCTGCGTGAAAAGGGAGCGGAAGTTTATGCAACGCCGGGGTGCGAAAGCAATGTAAAGGAAATCTATGACAAGTGCCATGAACTGGAAGCCAAAGGCGATGAATACCTGATCTTAAACCAATTCGACCAGTTTGGTAATGCCGTTTGGCATTATCAGGCGACCGGTTACAGCATCGAAACACTGTTTAATGAATTAAAAGATACCGGACAGCGACTTACTGGATTCGTGAGCGCCACCGGATCAGCCGGCACTATTGCGGCGGGTGATTATCTGAAACAGGGTTTTCCGTTGATTAAAGTGCTTGCGTCCGAGGCGCTGCAGTGTCCCACGCTGTTAATGAACGGATTCGGAGGGCACCGGATTGAGGGTATCGGAGATAAGCACGTTCCCTGGATTCACAACGTGAAGAATACCGATGCGGTTTGCGCCATCGATGACGAGCAAC
>CAZVKP010000243.1:0-1510 GCA_964627635.1 uncultured Calditrichaceae bacterium
TCCTCTGTTCATGCGCAATCGAAACACTTCCTAAATTCCAGTTTATTATTTCACGTGGTGAAGTTACTGTTTCGGGTTTGGTGGTGTCCTTTGAGCAAGTTAAAAGATGTCCCAACCAAAAGCATAACCATCCGGGTTATTGTCTGGATGAAAATCCTCCCGTTTTTCAAAGGCAAAAGTAATTTTAAGGTAAAAGTTGAAAAGAAATCCCGATTGAAGGAAGAATCATCCTGATTCTTATCGGCCTGCCCCGTGGAGATATTACTCCACATGGGGGGATGAAAAACTTCCTGATTTTCAAAGGAAAAAAGGAAAGGATATAAAGGTTTTGTTTATTCTTTCCATCTTTCACATGGCCACATAGTGGCAGGTTGATCACTTCCGTGGTTGTCTTTAATCTTTTATCTTTGTTCTTTCGCATAGCCGCATGGCGGCAGGCTGACCACTGCCGTGGTAATCTTAATTCAAGCTTTTGATTTTTAACTTTTCGATTACTTCTTACCTCTTACTATTCTTTACTTTCACCCTTCGTTTTCCGGTCACGGTCTCACGTTTCCAAAAATCAGAAATCTGAAATTGATACAGCTCCGCTTTGTCACTTACAATCATCTTATAAGATCTGCAGATTTTAAATATTGATATAAAAAATGCCCGGAAGAGTGATTTAAAATCTAGTCCAGGCTATTCACTAAAAAATTTCGAAAAATGATAGTTATGTCGGATAATTGGTTTAAATCTTCTTCCAAATATTTTATATTTTGCCCGCTTTTTAATTTAATGTTATAACTATACTGCATAAAAATCACAACAAAATAATGCTTATTTCCTGAAATTAATTTTTAAGCGGGACTTCCATTTCCTGCTAAACAAATTTACAGAATTTTTCTTTCCAAACATAATATTTTCGAATGGTTATCAAAAGATTTTAATGTTTTTTCTTAACAATTTTTATAATGAGGTTAAACTTTCTCCCACACTCTTTAAAAGCATTGGATGGGAGTAATCTCGTCTCACACCGACCGGTTTGGCATTCCGTAATTCATAAGCGACATTAATCGAATCCCTGGCGTCCTCAATGCCAAAACCTTTGCCTTCCAAAATCTGTTGATACACCACAGTATGAAGATCTGCAAACCCACCGGAAAATTCCAATTCATCTCCATCAATATTTATTGAACGAAACGTTGACTTTCTGGTCCCATCGTTTTGTTCTGGTAAATCTTTTCTATCCAGTGAAAGAAACCAATGCACATTGGCTTTCTCCAGTTCCAGGTAACCGCCGCTCTTCTTTTCATCCGCATAGTGAACCTCAGAATGCTGGGCTTTTCCAAATATCCACATCAGCATATCGAAAAAATGAATTCCGATATTGGTCGCAATGCCCCCGGATTTTTCACTATACCCTTTCCAGGAAAAGAAATACCATCTGCCGCGGGAGGTAATGTATGTCAGTTCAATTTCATGTTTTTTACCTGCAGGCTCTTTATCAATTTTATTTTTTAAATCAATT
>CAZVKP010000243.1:1520-5798 GCA_964627635.1 uncultured Calditrichaceae bacterium
CTGTTCCAATTCCGCTAAAGCGTCCAGATTCCATGGATTCATCACCAGTGGCTTCTCACAGATGGCATCGGCATCTATTCTTAGAGCAAATCGAATATGGGCATCATGTAAATAATTGGGGGAACAGATACTTACGTAATGAATTCGCTCACTGTCTCCCAGGCGACGCAATTTTTCTGCATGTCGATCGAAGCGCTCAAACTCGGTAAAAAAGTCAACCTCGTAAAAATAGCTATCCATAATTCCAACCGAGTCAAACGGATCAACTGCTGCGATCAAATTATTGCCGGTATCTTTGATGGCTTTCATGTGACGTGGTGCAATGTACCCGGCTGCACCGATTAAAGCGAAATTTTTGGGTGTTTTATTCATATTCGTCAAATTTCAAAAAATTGTACTAATTAAAAATCAAATTTATATAAAGTGGAATGTTTGAAATTTTATCACTATTTTTCATTTTCCATATTTATTAATCCACTCAATATCCTGAATATCTTTTTTTCTGCCCGTCAATCTTTTGTTATACAAGCTCCTTTTGTGAAATGAAGTATGTCTCTACACCTAAGTATTTACACTTATCTTATTTTTAAAAGCTTTCTCAAACTCAATTCCTTTAATACTCGTCAAAAGGTCAATTCGAATTGGTTCATTCCCTAATTGTATGATCATTTCCGGTTTAGTTAAATCATTTTCTGAGATATCAAGTTCACTGAAACCAAATTCATCCAAAACCTTTAAAACCAACTTTGCATTAGTGTGGGTATTTCTGATCCAAATATCAATATCATCTGTAAATTTCGGTCGGCTTTAAAATGAAACAGCATAACCTCCCACTACCAAATATTTAACCTGATGTTTGTTTAACAACTCGACAAACTCTCTGAAGTCTTCCGGGAGTTTCATTTTTCATGGCCCAATAATTTGCTCGGATAAATTCTAATATTTCTAATTTCTTTTCACCAGATATATTTTTCCAATATTCCACTTCGTATTTATCCTGCTCTTCGAATGAACTGAATTTCTTTACTTTTTTTTCCATAGAAAATATATATAAACACTTTTATTGTATTTTATTATAAATCCAAAAACCGATATTTAGCTACAGATTATTTAACAGCAAATACCTCCGTTAAATTCTTATCAGCAGGTTAAAAATATAAGAAATAAATGATTAAAATCGCAATGATTCCGGTAATTAGCTGCAAAGGAACACCCATTTTCAAATAGTCTTTAAATTTATAACCACCGGGACCATAGACCATGAGGTTGGTTTGATAACTTATAGGTGTGGCAAAACTGGCTGCGGCTGCAATGGTCACTGTAAGGGCAAAGGGACGTATATCCAGATTCATCCCCAAAGCAGTGGAAAGCGCAACCGGAAAGAGAAAGGCTGCCGCTGCATTGTTGGTTATGATACTGGTATACAAACTGGTCAGAACATAAAGTCCGGCAAGAATGCCGATTATTCCAAATGGTTGGGTAATTTGGATGGTGACTTCAGCCAGAAATCCGGCAATACCAGAATTTTCTACAGCAGAGGCAATTCCAAAGGCGGCGGCAATAATCAGCAATACCTTCCAATCGATCATTTCTTTTGCATCTGCTGGAGAAATACTTCGTGTCAGAATCAGGGTAATCGCCGCCAGTCCCGCAGCAGTAATTATAGGAATTATTTTTGCAACAGCCAAAACAATCATTGCTAAAAAAATGATGCCCGCCAGTCTACCCTGCCATTGTGGTTTGGAATAGATTACCGGCGCTTCGGAAATCAAATAAAAATCGTTGGAGTGATACCATTTTTTACGAAAGTCCTTTTCAGCTAATAGTAGTAATGTATCCCCGGGGCGCAATACAATATCTCCGATTTTCTTCTTGATTCGCTCCCCGTTACGGTGAATGGCAATGATCACTGCGCCATAATTTCCGCGGAAATTACTCTGTCGCACATTTTTTCCCACAAGGGGCGAACTTGGGGAAATCACCGTTTCATAAGTTTTAATTTCATCAGAATCATACTGTTTAAGATCAAAGGTGGAATCTTTGATTAACTGCAATCCTGGTGTTTTCTGAAGCTCTACAATGGTTTTGGGGATACCGGTAAAGAATAGCCGGTCCCCTATTTGAATTTTTTCATCGGGGGATGCCGGCGCTATAACATGATGGTTTCTTTCAATCTGAAACAGGAATAATCCGTGAAGATGACGCAGGCCTGCTTCTTCAATCGTTTTACCCAAATTTTGATACGCTTGTGTCACTTTTAATTCAATGACAAATTCCCGGGTCTTTTCACCTAATTCGACAATTGGTTCTTTTCGATCTGGTAAAAACCGATGGCCTAAAAAACTAATAAATATTATTCCAATAAGTGCAGCAGGTAAGCCTATCTTGGTAATCTCAAAAAAGGAAAATCCGGGATGTCCGTGTTCAATTAATAACCCATGAATAATTAAATTAGTGCTTGTCCCGATGAGAGTACACATACCACCTAAAATGGCTGCATAAGATATCGGTATGAAGAATTTGGACGGTGCCCTTCGATGTTTCTCAGTCCATGATCGTACCAACGGAATAAACATCGCTACAATAGGGGTGTTATTTAAGAATGCGGAGAACGCAGACACCGGAAATAAAATACGCAATAAGCGGCGTGTTAAACTATGATTTTGATTCCCAAAAATAATATTGACCACATAGTTCAGCGCACCGGTCTTTTGCAAGGCACCAGCCACAACAAACAACAAACCAATGGTAAGAACACCGGCATTGGAAAATCCTGCAAACGCTTCTTCTATACTGATCACCTGTCCAACAAGCAATAAAACCAGCGTGGAAAAAATTGCAATCTCGGTCTCCAGCCATTCTTTGACCAGAACAACGGTCATTGCAATAATCAGCACTAAGGTATAATAAAATTCAAAGGACATTTAATATTTCAATTATTAAGATATTTTAATCGCTTTATTTATTAAATCCCTTCCATCAAAATTTTGGCGACCTCCGGACGGGTGAATTCTTTTGGCGGTAGTTCACCATTGGATAGCATTTCCCGCACTTTCGTTCCGCTTAAAAAAACATGTGAGCTTCCCTCGTGGGGACAGGTTTTGGCACTTGCCATATTCCCGCACTCAGTACAATAAAAGGCGTGTTCAAAATAGAGGGGCGTGATTTCTAATTCATCTGCAGAAACTTCATTGAAAATATGTTGGGCATCATAAGTTCCGTAATATTTTCCCACACCTGCATGATCCCGGCCTATGATAATATGAGTGCAACCATAATTTTTGCGGACAATGGCATGGAAAATGGCTTCTCTGGGGCCGGCATAGCGCATGGCTGCCGGAAATACCGTGAGCATGACCCGGTTTTCAGGATAGTATTTGTCTAATAAAGTTAAATAACTTTTCATCCTCACTTCTGCCGGAATGTCATCGGATTTGGTTCTTCCCACCAACGGATGAATGAGTAAACCATCCACAATTTCCAGTGCGCATTTCTGGAGATATTCGTGAGCACGGTGAATGGGATTGCGGGTTTGAAAAGCAACAACCTTTTCCCACCCTTTTTCCTGAAATGCCTTTCGAGTGTCTGCTGGATCCAGACGAAATTCAACAAAGTCCTCATGTTCGGGCTTTTGTAGCATTTGTATCGGACCACCGACTAAATATTCTCCTTGTTGATAAACATAAGCCACACCCGGATGATTTTCATCTGTGGTGCGGAAGACATTCTGTGCTTCCTTTTTCTTATCATATTCAAAAACCTCTTCAATTTCCATAATTGCGAGAATATTATTTTGGTGATCTGTCAACGCGATTTCTTTTGATTCCTTAATGAAGTTCAGTTTCTGCTCATTCACTGCCAGTGTAATCGGAATGCTCCAAATTACACCGTTCGATAAATGCATATCATCAACCACTGAGGTATAATCTGCTTTTTTCATAAAACCGGTGAGCGGACTCATGGCACCGCTTGCGATCATTTCCAGATCAGAAATATTTTTATCATCCAGCTCTAATTTGGGTAAATTTTCTGCTGTTTCAAGTAGTGCAGGTTTCTCATTTTCGTCAACATAACGATTTACCAGCATTCCGCCATGTGGTTTAATCATTTCTTGTATCCTTTCCTTTTCCGGTTAATTGACTTATACTCATCTCAAAAATTTGGAATTTATTTTCTACAATCTAAAATTGTTTAAGCATATATTTCATTTATTGTTTTTAATCTCCAAACTCGATCACGAATGAAAAATTTCGCTTCACAGCATCAATCCGGTCTATA
>CAZVKP010000244.1:0-5797 GCA_964627635.1 uncultured Calditrichaceae bacterium
GGGATACCAACCTGTTTAATCAAAATCTTTATGTAATTGATCATGGTAATTTCTGTTTCCATTTGTTAACTAATTGTATTTCCCGTGGTCTAAAGCGATAATTACCTGGTTCATCCCCGGCATAATCTTCCATAAAATATGAAATGACATTGGGCAGCCATTCCGACAAGGGGGTGGACTGGAAACCAATTTCTTCCCGGGCAAAAGTTGGATCCAAATAAGAAACCCACCTTCCACTAAACGGAGAAATGTCCAGAGGTATGTTATATTCCAATAGGTTTTTCTCGGGGATTTCTAATATCTCTACAGAACTGTTCATAATTTGTGCACATAAATTCAATAATTCTGTTAAAGTAAGAACATCTTCCTGTGCCAGATTAAATACTTTTCCTCTGGTCGATTCAACTTGTAACACGGAGAAAATTGTGTTGACCACATCTTGTACATAAATATGCCGAATGATTTTGTCTCCCGCTTCCGGGAAAATGACCGGATTTCCATCTGAAATTCGCAAAAGATAAGAATATAAACGAAGTGTATAATCATGTGATCCATGAATAATAGGACATCGAAATCTAACCGATGGAAATTTCCGGGATCGATGGACTTGCTCTAAAAAATCCTCTATTTGCCGCTTCTTTAAACCGTAATTGTAATCAGCTTCTTCACCCGGCGGACACGGGATTAATTTATTAAAGTAATCTTCCTCGGTTGCCGGGAAATGATCATTTTCAGTTATCAAATAAACTTGACCGCTACTGATGAAAATATATTGACCAATGCGATCCCGAAATGTTTTTTCGGCAACTTCAATATCCTCCAAATCATAGCCGATTAAATCCACAACCGCATCAAATTGAGCATCTCTGAAAGTCTCATGAAAATATTTATAATTTTTTCGATCGCCGGTAACCCGTTCCACCTTATTACCAAAATCATCCGGAGTAATTCCACGATTAAACAGGGTTACCTGAATTCCCTCCCTCAGTAAGGCCTTGGTCAAATGATAACCTAAAAATTTCGTTCCACCTATAATTAACACTCGCATATGGACTCCGAAATAAAAAAATTGCTATATATATCAAAAATCTTTACAAGCTTGAAATATAAGAATTTCTTTACGGTTCGACTAAACGCTTAAGTAAATAATAAATCATTCCAAAGAATTCATTCAGTTAATCAAACGAATTGCAATATGATCATCACAACAAAATTGTTGTATTAATTTACTACTCTTAAATTTTTAACATTTTTTCAATCATATTGAATACAGATTCCACTGTCTTTTCTGTCGAAAATTTTTGAGGAAAACCAGGGTACTTTTTTGCCTGTTGAATTGCTTCTTTTAAATTTAGAGCGGATTGATTAATTGTGTAAAACCAACCTTTCTTATTAAATCGATTTGCCAGATAAAGTTGTTCGGTTTGTCCGGGTGTGGGAATAAACAAAGCCTTTTTACCAAGTTCAGCAATTTCCATTACGGTACTGTAACCAGAGCGAGCCACGAGAAATCGGCTTCGATGAATCAGATTTGTCATTTTATCGCGATCGAGATGATGATATATTTGAATATCCGGCTTAATAAATTCCTGCCGAATTGTCTCCGGTTTTCCAAGTCCGATGACAACTTTACCGTTAATTTGAGTTATCTGATCGCGTATAATAGATTCAAATTTTGTGCGCTGCGGCTCCGGTCCGGAAATTGAAATTAAAACATCTATGTCCTTAGCTTCTGTAATTTGGGAGGGTATACTGGACAAAATCCCGGGAAAACGGTAAAACTGATCTGTGGAGGCTTTTGACAATCTGCCGGATAACATCCCCTCACCATTCTGCCAATAATCCGGAACAATCACAGAATGATATTTATTATGAAAATATTGATTGAACAATTTTCCCACAAACTCAAATGGTTTAAGAAAGCTTGGCGTGATGAACCGTAATTGGTGAGAGACGAAAACAGATGGCACAGTGGAAGAATAACAACCATACCGATGGTCACTTACTACCAAATCAATATTATTTTTTTGAACAACAGATTCTAATAAAATCTGCTCACTTTTTATCCTTTGGAGAAGACGCGGAAAATGAGATAATAATTTTCCGGTTTTAACCTTATCTTCATCATATTTTATGCTGTAGTCGGGTAATTCAATGTAGGCAGCATCGGGCACTTCCTGCTTTAAAAAAATACCAGCTCGCCCCGAGCTACCAATATATACCACCCATCTCCGCCTTAGAAATTCCTGAATAAGCGGCAAACTCCGGGTGGCATGCCCAAGCCCCATATTTAAAACGGCAAAAAAAACTTTAGGTGAAGAAATTGATTTCAAATTATCGAATTCGTGTAAAAAATTATTTAGATTTTTCCGGTTTGACCTGTTGAAAAAACCGCTCAAAAGAATTTACTTGTGGCATATAGTTCCTTTAAGAGATGAACTTCTTGTTTTTGCTACCTGAATAGCACTGGCATATCAAAACTATTACTCAAATTTCTTAAGAACATAAAAATAAAAAGGTTTAATCAAAGAAATCAAGATGAATATACTAAGTGTGTCTTGTTTTGAGAGTTTTCTGATAATGGGTAAGAAAAGTTTATAGTTGGACTATTAAACAAGCACCTTTAAAAAGACCTGGCAAATTTTAATTACGGCACTTTTAAACAAAAAACCGGGCATTACCCGGTTTTTTGTCAAAATTTGAACTGGAAAGGGACATTCTATTTTTCTTCATCCTCATCTTTAGAATCCGCTTCACTTTTCGTTTCTTCTTCCGCAGGCTTAGATTTCTTCGCTTGTGTTTTCGTTTCCTTCTCTTTCTTTTCCGCTTTTCCTTTTTCTTCTTCCTTAGTCACTTCCTCGGTTTTCTCTTCGGATTTTTTCTCAGTTTTAGCTTGAGTTTTTTTCTCTGTTTCTTCCGTTTCAGCTTCCTTTTCCGGTTGTATTTCTTCTTTTTTCTCTTCGGTTTGTGCAGTCTCTTTCACCTCAGCTTCTGCTTTTGCTTCCTGTTCTGAATCAGCTTTTTCTTTTTTCGCTGTAGCATCCGGTTCTTTTTCTGTTTTTTCCTTCTTCTCAGTCGTTTTCTTAGTTTTCGGTTTTCGCGCCGGTCGTCCCTTTTCCTGTTCTTCTTCTGGAACACCCTCCATTATCTCCGGTACATCTTTCACCATGTCTTCTATGGTTGTCGGTGCAAAATTATGTTCACCCATATAACGATCAACTTCCTGTTGTTCTTTGCCCTTCAGATATTCAGTTGCAGACAGCACAATCCGCTTGTTCTCCTTATCGAATTCAATCACTTTCAGCGGTAACTCATCTCCCACTTTAAAGTGATCGGAAGGACGTTTGATATTTGGTTTACCAAGATGATTTAAGGGGACAAATGCATCCACACCTAATGGCAATGTCACGATTACTCCCTTGTCAATCAATCGGGATATTTTTCCGTTGAGTTCTTTTCCAACAGGATATTCTTCTTCAAATGTATCCCAGGGATTTGGCTCCACCTGTTTATGGCCAAGGGCAATTCTGCGCTCATCCTTATTAATATCTAATACGACAACTTCAATTTCCTGATTTTTCTTAACCACTTCGCTGGGATGCCGGACTTTTTTTGTCCAGCTTAAGTCAGAAATGTGCACCAGCCCATCCACCCCTTCTTCTAATTCAACAAATGCACCAAAAGGAGTGAGATTACGAACCGCTCCCTGATGTTTAGAACCAATTGGATATTTTTCTTGAATCTTTTCCCACGGATCAGGGGTAAGTTGTTTAAGTCCCAAAGAAATTTTTCTATCCTCCGGTTCTATGCTCAACACAATCGCTTCAACTTGATCCCCTTCTCTAAGGACTTGTGCCGGATTTTTGATATGTTGCGACCAGCTCATCTCCGAAACATGAATCAATCCCTCAATTCCTTTCTCAAGTTCAACAAATGCGCCATAATCCGTAATACTCACAACTTGTCCCTGCACTTTGCTTCCTATGGGGAAACGCTCTTCCACATTCTCCCACGGATGGGGTTCAAGTTGTTTAAGACCCAGAGAAATTCTGGACTTCTCCTCATCAAATTCCAGAATCATTACATCTATTTCCTGATCAAGTTTAACCACTTCGCTGGGATGATTCACACGCCCCCAGGATAAGTCTGTGATGTGCAACAATCCGTCAACACCGCCAAGATCAATAAATACACCAAAATCGGTAATATTCTTTACCATACCCCGGCGTACTTGACCTTTTTCCAAAGTATCCAATATTTCTGCACGCTTACTTTCCAGTTTCTTTTCGATAATGACCCGGCGGGAAACAACTATATTTTTTCTCTGTTCGTTTACTTTCACAATTTTCAAATCCAGAGTTTGACCCACAAACGCATCAAAGTCTCGAATCGGTTTTACATCCACCTGGGAACCGGGAAGGAATGCATCCACTCCACCCAAGTCCACCACAAATCCACCTTTAATACGTCGGGTAATACGACCCTGGATCACCTGGTCATTTTCAAATTTATTAAGTAAATCTTCCCAAGTTCGAATGAAATATACTTTACGCCGTGATAGTGAAATCTGGCCTTCCGCATCTTCAGAACTTTCCAGAAAAACTTCCACATTATCACCTATTTTCAAAGTATCGATATCAATGAATTCTTCCTTTGGAATAAGTCCTTCTGATTTGAAACCAACATCCACAATGACGTCGTTATCGGTAAGAGCAACTACAGATCCATTTACAATATCACCTTCACTCACTCTTTCAAAACTTTTTTCGTACATATCGAGAAGTTCAGGATTTACTTCTGCGGGTTCTTGTTCAACCTCATCAGGTACTTCTCCCGGTTTAAACACCTGGCCTGGTTTAAACTGTTCAACATTGGATTCTTCCGGAGATACATCCGGTTTTTGCTCACTGCTCTCTTGCTGGGTTTGTTTTTTAACTTCTTCAGTCATTTAAAAATTTCCTCCTTTTCAAAAAGATTTCCCTTTACGGGATCAGACAAGCGACTAATATAAAATGATGCAATGGTTTTTCAAAAGATTTTTTAAATAACTCATCGATTTATTGGATAGCCCTGTAAAAGAAATCCTGCTTATAGATGGGGGATAAGTTTAACAAATAACAAAAATTCTTTATTGCACCTCTTGTATTAATTTATGATATTTAGCATCAACTTTTGGGTGAAATAAAAATTACTGTTTAAATTTACATTTATGAAAGCCATTGCCAAAGCCCATCCAAATATAGCTTTAGTTAAGTACTGGGGTAAAAGAAATAACAAATTGAATTTGCCAGCGGTCGGTTCAATCTCTCTGACACTTCACGAAATTTACACCATTTCTTCAGTTGAATTTAAAGAACATTTAACTGAGGACATTCTGATTTTAAACAATCAAAAAGCTCCATACACCCAAAAAGAACGTGCGAGTAAATTTTTGGATATAATTCGCCAACGAGCAAATATTGATCTATCTGCCAAAATCATCAGCGAAAATAATTTCCCAACTGGCGCAGGACTGGCGTCATCTGCATCTGCCTTTGCCAGTCTTGCATTAGCAGGAAGTTTAGCTGCCGGATTAAAATTATCCAACACAGAACTCTCAGAATTAGCAAGAAAGGGATCCGGCTCCGCAGCCCGTTCTATTTACGGCGGTTTTGTTGAAATGAGCACCGGAAAAAAAAATGATGGTTCTGATGCCATTGCGAAACAAATAGCGAATACCGCTTTCTGGGATGTTCGGATTCTCATTGCAGTAACCTCAGAAGCGGAAAAGAAAATTGGCTCCACTGAAGGTATGACC
>CAZVKP010000245.1:0-2389 GCA_964627635.1 uncultured Calditrichaceae bacterium
GGGTATAATTAAAATCACCATGTCATACAATTTGCTGAGCAAATGACATAATCTCAAATATCATTTTAAATTGCTTAAATGATTCATCGGGCATCTATCTTTTCCCTTGCTTCAACCTGTATATTTCTTTAAAATTTTTTAAATTAATCGAAGCGGAAATTTCAACAACCAATGTTTATCGATTACGCAAAAATTTATGTGAAAGGCGGGCAGGGTGGAAGCGGCGCTTGCAGTTTTCGTCGTGAAAAGCATGTACCGAAAGGCGGACCGGACGGTGGTGATGGTGGTAAAGGGGGCAGTATCATCCTGCAAGTTGACCCGCATCTCAGGACATTAATCGATTTTAAATATAAAAAGCATTATGTTGCTCGCCATGGGCAACATGGTATGGGCAAGCGAAAGTACGGTAAAGATGCGAATGATATCGTGGTGAAAGTTCCTGCCGGGACAGTGGTTAAAGATGCCGGCAGTGGAGAAATTCTCACTGATTTAATAAATCCGGATGATTATTTTGTGGCAGCGAAAGGCGGAAAGAGGGGACGCGGAAATGCCCATTTTGCAACCTCAACACATCAGGCGCCCAGGGAATGGGAAGTTGGCGATCCGGGTGAAGAGCGACAGTTGATCCTGGAGTTAAAAATTATTGCCGATGTGGGTTTGGTGGGAAAACCAAATGCTGGTAAATCGACTTTACTATCCAAGGTCTCCGCTGCACGACCAAAGATTGCCGAATATCCTTTTACAACACTTCAGCCCAACCTGGGAATTGTGAAATTGGAGCAATTTCAAAGTTTTGTGGTGGCAGATATTCCCGGGCTCATTGAAGGTGCTCATCGGGGAAAGGGACTCGGTCATCAATTTTTACGTCATATTGAACGAACCCAAATGCTGCTTTATTTGATCGACCCTACCACTGATGACCCTGAGCAAACCTATAAAGCACTCCTTCATGAACTTGAAGAGTACAGTACCCAATTAGTTAAAAAGAAATCGATAGTTGTTTTAAACAAGAAAGATGTATGGTCTAAAGATTTTTCCAAATTAATTCAGGAAAATCTTGATTTGCCCCTTTTCAGTATTTCCGCCGTTACCGGAGAGGGCATTGATGTTTTAATTCACCATCTTTGGCACATGTTGCAGGATATCCCGGAAGAGACAGTAAGGTCAAAAGAACAAATAGGCTATGAATAGTCAAAAACCTTCTCTTCACGATTTACTTTATTTACTCACCATACCGAATATCGGACCAGGGCGCATACGCCGATTATTCCAAACTTTTTCCAGCGTTCAACAAATCTTAAAAGCACCGGTACAACAGTTAGTTCGTATAGAAGGAATCGATTATAAATTAGCCAGTCAAATTAAAAAAGGTGGAGATTCCCGGGAGGCTGAAAATCAACTCAAGCTCATTGATATGCACAAAGTCAAAATTGTTACCATTTGGGAAAAGGGATATCCAAAATTATTACAGCGCATCCCGGATCCACCGGTACTGCTTTTTTATCGGGGGAAAATTGATCTTTTAAAATCCCAGGGTATTGCCGTTGTGGGTACACGCAAGCCTTCCAATTATGGCCGGGTGGCTGTCACCGAAATTGTGCGTGATCTTGTCAATACCGGTATGGTGATTGTGAGCGGTATCGCAAGAGGGATAGATGCCATCGCGCATCATACGGCGCTGCAAAACGGCGGAGAAACCATCGCCGTGTTAGGAAATGGACTGGATTATTGCTACCCCAGGGAAAACAAACAGTTATTTAACAACATCGGACAAAATGGGGTCATTTTATCCGAATACTTCTTAGGCACCGGTCCGGATGCTGCAAATTTTCCCAAGCGGAACCGGATTATCAGCGGTCTTTCCTTGGGCACTTTGGTGGTGGAGGCGGGGGATCGGAGCGGGGCATTGATTACCGCATTTTACGCACTCAATCACAATCGGGAAGTGTTCGCCATCCCGGGGAATATCAACAGTCCGCAGAGCCGCGGAACTAACCGGCTCATCCAGCAAGGCGCAAAACTGGTGCAAAATGTTCAGGACATCCTGGATGAAATAAGCGAATTTAGTGCAAAAAAGAGTATTGGTCCAAAACCGGTCCCCGATAACTTGAGCGAATTGGAAAATCATATTTTATCCAAACTTTCCAATGAGCCCAAACATATCGACCGTTTGGTGATGGAAATGAGCGAAGCGCCTTCAACTATCCTTTCCGGACTCCTCAATTTGGAATTGTTGGGTCTGGTTCAGCAATTGGCTGGCAAAATGTTCATTCGATTGTGAGCTATGTTTTTGTTTTATTGAAGTGTGACAAGAATCCCTTTTTGTCGGGAAAAGCCTCATAGCGACAACTAAGGATAGTTGTCGCACTTATGTCAAACAACTGTCTCT
>CAZVKP010000245.1:2399-2755 GCA_964627635.1 uncultured Calditrichaceae bacterium
ATGCTACGCATTTTTTCTTAGGATCGTCAAGATTTTAATTAATCCGGTCGATCCGGTAAATCCTGTCAAAAATCAACCCACAAGTTTCCTTAAAAACATTATTTTGTACGAATCCGGATTGATTTCCCGAATTAAATCAGCTATTTTAATTCAATATGAAAAAATTATCCATAGAGTGGAAATTTATAATTACCACAATGATAGTGGCATCCATTGTAAGCTTGTCTATTTATTTTAATTTTCCCAAATATACCGGATTGGCTTTCCTGTTTTTTTACATCATTCCATCCAATTCTTTTATTCCGTTTCCGCACGAACCGGCAATTATTTATTACGGTAAGATCTTTGGGCCGCTC
>CAZVKP010000245.1:2765-5768 GCA_964627635.1 uncultured Calditrichaceae bacterium
TACCACCTTAACTGCCACAGTGCCAACCATTATTGCCTGTTTATTGGACTATAAAGTATTAACCCCGGCATTTAACCGCACAAAATTATCCAAAATCAGAGACGTTGGCATATATCAGAAAACCGTAAAATACTATGGAAAAGCCCCCTTTGCTACCAACTTTCTTGCAGCACTCTCTCCGGTTCCCTTTTATCCCATTAGAATTTTGTCAGTGGCAAGTGGTTATCCCATGTGGAAGTATGCCGCAGCAGTGGTTTCGGGTCGGATTCCCAGATATTATATTCTGGCACTGTTCGGAGCAGTATTCAACATTCCCAACTGGGTGCTGGCATTGTTCCTTCTCTCCCTGGTTTCAGGTGCGCTGTATAATCGAATTTCAAAATGGCGCAAAAAACCCGCAATGAATGTGGTGGAAGAGAAGATTTTCGAATCAGCGAATTCTGAAGAGAAAGGTTTTCTTGCGGAATGATGCGTGATGCGTGAATTTTGAGTCACATGAGTTTTGATGCAACTACTAATTTTTCTCGTTGCTCTTGTATATTCTATCGAACATTGTTACTTTTCCTTCCACAAATTTTTACAGAATTGGCAGGTTTTCAAATATGAGTTTGGTTTTTTTACGTCACGGATTAGACTACAACCAGCAACTTTTATTCACCATACAGGAGATCATCAACTTCTGGCGGGAGCAGGATTCTGATTTTCCCGCAAACAAAAAAGTATTGTTAAAGCCCAATTTGTTATCACCCCATCCGCCGGAATCCGCAGTGACCACCCACCCGCTGCTGGTACAATATCTCGCGACGGAGTTAAGAAAATTTGACAATCAGCTCATCATCGCAGATTCACCGGCGGGAACGCATAACAAGAATATTCAAAAATTGTGGGAAACCACCGGCATGTTGCGTGCGGCGGAGAATGCCGGTGCGATGCTTGTGAATATTAACAAGCGGGGATTAACAGAGCGAAAAGGATTAAACCACAATTTTTTTGTCACCGATTTGCTGAATGAGGTGGACTATATTGTCAATCTGCCTAAAATGAAAACCCACGGCCTCACCCTGCTTACCGGCGCTGTTAAAAATGTGTTTGGATTAATTCCCGGAATACAAAAAGGCGAATATCACGTCCGGTATCCCAAACCTGCTGACTTTGCTGAAAACCTGGTGGAGATTTATTCTGCCATAAAGCCTCACTTTACCATTATGGACGCCATTCTCATCATGGAAGGAAACGGACCCTCTTCCGGCGGCAGCGCGCGGTATGCCGGATTTTTACTGGCAGGAAAAGACGGGGTGGCTATCGACAGTATTGCCGCAAAATGGGCAGGAATTCCACCGCTTTCCGTAAATACCAATCGTATCGCTTTAGAAAAGGAACTGGGAGAAGCTGTAATCAACAACATTGCCATCCGGGGAGATTCAATCCAATCCCATGAGATTGAACTGCCTTCCTCCCATGCATTCAGTCATCTGCCGAACTTTGTTTACGGCATACTGCAGAAATTGATATGGACGCGCCCCAGGGCGGATGAATCCCGCTGCACCCGCTGCGGCATCTGTATCAAAAATTGTCCGGTAGACGCTATGGCACCGGATGATAGCGGCGTTCCCGTAATTGATGATGACATCTGCATCAAGTGCTTCTGCTGTTCGGAAGTCTGCCCGGATGACGCCATTTATCAGGAGACCAGCCGCCTGGTGAAGTGGTTGAGTTGAGAGATTGGCGATTGCAGAACGATTTTAACCCCATTTACAGCAGGAAGGTTAAAATTTTATCCTTCAGCTTAAAGCATTGGGGCTGATTAAACTGTACAGGATAATCGTATATTTGGAGTTTTGGATGAGTTAAAGGTATAAATAACTACAGGGATAATTGTAAACAAGGATAAAAAAACCAATCCACTTATGAGAATATTTTGGCAAGCATTGGATGATATCTTCTTGATATTTAGCTTGGAAGCAATGGTTTACCAACCAACTTGCATCCCTGTTTACATTTATCCTTGTTGTATTGGCAGACTGCCGATCAGCGCTACTCGCATGAACGCAGAGCGTTGACACGAGTTTGGAAATGAAAATTACTTCTGGTGCCATAGCTCTGCGGTGGCACCATATAAAAGGCATATCAAACTTGTAAAACCGGTTTAATAATTTGTAGGTCGGGAATCATTTTCCGGATGAAAATGTTGCCGACTTAATGTCTGTTATTTTTTATTTAATCAATTACTTTTTGACTTCACCAAAGTGTGTAATTAAAACATGGAGGTTTTTATGAATTGTAGAATCCATCCCGGATTCGTTGGCGAATAAAACAGGTGTAATCATTTTTTAGAAATCAAGAGAACTTTTCAATCAATTTTAAGTCAGTCGGGAATTTTATCTTCCGGGATAAAACTTCCCGACCTACCAATTGCTGCCGATAGCGATCGGCGTTTCTCGCATCATTGCTCTGCGTTGATGCGCAATTCAAACCGGATTAGAAGGGTATCACCGCAGAGCGGTGATACCAAAGGAGAAAGCTACAGGGATATATATAAACAAGGATGAAGAAAAACTATCCAATTATGAGAACATCTTGATAAATCTTGGACACTGTCTGCTTGATATTTAACATAGAAACAATGGATTACCTACCAACTTATATCCTTGTTTTGCCATGGGCATCCCCATGGGAAAACTTATCCTTGTTGTATTGATAGACAGCTGATCAGTGAACGGCGCTACTCGCTAGATTTTTGAATATAAATATTAAGGTATTTAAGTTGAATACGGTTAGAAAATTACAGCCAGGTCAACCTGGAACAAAAAAGTGGTTAGATCTATTTGGGGATAAACTTCTATGCGTGCACTATCGGTATAATGCCGATGAGAAGCAAAAAATAAAGACTGTGGAAATAATAGTGGAAAAGAGCCGATGGGAACGGAATATAGGAAGAATACCCCATAAGAACATAGCTTCGCGAATTGATTAAAAATTGGATATACCCTCTGTTTTTTATTA
>CAZVKP010000246.1:0-5760 GCA_964627635.1 uncultured Calditrichaceae bacterium
TCATTAAATATAAAGAATTGAAAACCTATAATATTAAAAACTTTTGACACAACGGATCCAACAGTGAGGGAAAACGAATGATTGAGGTGAGTAACAAGCGTATTCTTAGCGGAATCCAACCATCCGGGGAATTGCATTTGGGTAACTTCTTTGGTGCTATTCGCCAACACATTGCATTGCAAGAAAAAAACGATTGTTTTTATTTTGTGGCAAATTACCATGCACTTACCAGTATTAAAGAAAAAGAAAAATTAGAGAATGCCACCTTACAGGTTGCTATTGATTATTTAGCATTGGGATTGGACCCTTCGAAGGCAACCTTATTTGTACAAAGCGATGTACCGGAAGTCACCGAACTTGCCTGGATCCTCTCCACCGTTACCCCCATGGGTTTATTGGAGCGTGCGCATTCATACAAAGATAAAATTTCAAGGGGACTTTCTCCCAATCATGGACTATTTGCTTATCCGGTCTTGATGGCTGCGGATATTCTCATTTACGATTCACAATTGGTACCGGTGGGCCGCGATCAGAAGCAGCATCTGGAGATGACAAGGGATATGGCAATTCATTTTAACAACCAGTTTGGCGAAACCATTGTTGTGCCGGAAGAACTTATATTACCGGATGTCGCGGTGGTGCCGGGGATCGACGGGCAAAAAATGAGCAAAAGTTATGGGAATACCATTGAAATATTTTTGGATTATAAATCACTCAAAAAGAAAGTGATGAACATTGTTACGGATTCCACTCCTTTGGAAGAACCGAAAGATCCGGATAAGAATAATGTATTCAACCTATATAAGCTTTTTGCAACACCTGAGGAAACGGAAAAAATGCGGGAAAATTTCTTAGCAGGTGGATATGGCTATGGTCATGCAAAGAAGGAGTTACTGGAGAAAATTTGGACTATTTTTGAACCGGCTCTTAAAAAACGTGAAAAATTAATGCAAGACAAAGATTTTGCCAGAGATGTGCTAAAACAGGGGGCGCAAAGAGCCCGAAACAAAGCTCAGGAAGTGATGGAACGTATCCGTGAAAAGAGTGGGATTGTGAAGTTTAGTGAATGAGATGTTTTGTCAATTTCTCACTAAATATTTTGCAGGTTTCTATTTTCTTTCTCAAGTCCAGTAAAATAAAAGTTAAAATGAGTTGATAAGAAAAAGTGATGACATTCGAATAACCCAATAAATCCATTTCAAAGGCTTTATGACATATAAAATTCAATTGCCAATTTTTGAAGGTCCTTTTGATCTCTTGCTTTTCCTGATCAGGAAGCACGAGCTGGATATTTACGATATTCCCATTGCAAAAATTACCCATCAATATTTGGAATATCTGGAGTTGATGAAAATGATGGATCTGGATATTGCGGGCGAATTTATTGAAATGGTGGCAACTTTGATGTTAATAAAGGTGAGGATGCTGCTGCCCGGACCTGAACCTGAGGAGGGGGAGGAACCTGAAGATCCCCGCGCAGAGCTGGTTTTCCAGTTGTTGGAGTATCAGAAATTTAAAGAAGCATCTCAATCTCTGGGTGAACTTGAGCATCAGCAAAGGCAATATTTCAGTCGTGCAATATCCAAATCCGTTCGTTCGACAAAAGACGAGGATCAGGACGATCAATTTTTAGAGGATGTCTCTCTATTCGATTTACTTACAGCGTTTAAGCAAGCGCTCGACAACATGCCCAAGGTCACAATGCATCAGGTTAATGTGATTAAAGTGACTATTGAACAACAAGTCGAGTTTTTATTTAAAATGATTGGTAATAAATCTTATGTTTTATTCCGGGAAGTGCTTTCATCTCTTGAAACAAGGATGGAACTGATTGTAACCTTTATTGCACTACTGGATTTAATGCGCCTGGGAATATTGACCGCGAAACAATCGGATGCATTTGGCGAAATTCGCCTGGTTCCGTTGAAACCGCTTCAAATGGAAACCTATTTGAACATACGGGATAAAGAATTAATTCCTGAAAATGGAGGACAACCACCAATTACGTAATATCGGTTCCGATTTTACTGATGATTTGTGGATAAAACAGGCCATTATTACATTTGAAAAAATTAGTTAATTTGTATTATGGAAAATAATCAATCCTTGCAATTTTTAGAAAATATATCCGAGGAGAAACGTAACTTTATTCCGGTATTGGAATCGCTCATTTTTAGTAGCGATTCATCACTCTCCGTTCAACGGATCAGGGAAATTTTACCGGATTTTTTACCGAAAGAAATCAATAATGCAATCGCTTATTTAAATGAAGAATATCGAAAAACCGGCAGACCATTTGAAATTAAAGAAATTGCCGGTGGTTATCAAATGTTTAGTCTGCCCGAATATGCGGATTACGTCAGTCAACTTTACCGGAATAAACAAAAATCTCACTTAACTCAAAAATCTTTAGAAACCCTTGCAATTGTTGCCTATAAACAACCAACCACCAAACAGGAAATCGAAGAAATTCGGGGTGTAAATGTGGATGGCGTGGTAAAAAATTTGCTATCACGTGGTCTGGTTACCATCGCCGGACGAGCCCAGGCACCCGGAAGTCCTTTTTTATACAAAACAACCCGGAAATTTTTGGAATATTTCGGTTTAAATTCTTTGGACGATCTTCCCAAATTGAAAGAATTAGATGAACTAATAGACGTCGTCGATAAGGATCATCCGGACCATGAAGTGCTGATGAAGGAGATTGCGCCGGATGATCTGGGATTAAGGTTAGAAGGAAATGGAGACGATAATGCTAAGGGGGGAGATGAAAATGAAGGCAAATGAAATACGCTTAAACAGGTATTTGGCGATGTGCGAGGTAGCATCCCGGCGAAAGTGTGACGAATTGATATCGCAGGGTTTGGTAAAGGTAAACGGTAATGTGGTGACTCGAATGGGGGCTCGAATTGAACCCGACAAAGATGAAGTGGAATTTAAAGGCGAAAAAGTTGTTCCGCGCGAAAATAATATTTACATCCTGTTGAATAAGCCGTTGCGCACCATCACATCAACTAAAGATGAGAGCAGGCGAAAAACTGTCGTGGACATCGTAAGACTCGAGGAACGAATTTTCCCTGTGGGGAGATTGGACTATAACACCACGGGCGCCCTTTTACTCACAAATGACGGTGACATGTCATATTTCTTATCCCATCCTAAGTTTGAAGTGAGCAAAAAATACCGGGTGATGTTAAATGATCGGATTCGGCCAATTGATCTTTACCATTTCCGAAACGGCATCGATCTTGATGGACGGAAGACAGCGCCATGCCGTGTAGAAGAGTTGCGCATTATTGATAATTGCAGTTACCTGGACATTGAGCTTCATGAAGGTAGAAACCGGCAAATTCGCCGAATGTTCAGTGCTCTTGGATATAAAATCCGTGAATTACACCGAATTGAATATGCAGGCTTAAACGTGCAAAATTTGAAAGCGGGTGAGTGGCGAAGACTGACCTCCCGGGAGGTTAAGATGTTAAAAACGCTGGTGGCAGAAAGGAAACAGCAAATTATGCAGGAAGCGGATGAAGCCGAGTAGAAAAATTACCATTGCCATTGACGGACCTGCTGCCAGTGGTAAAAGCACTACCGCCCGGCGGGTAGCGAAACGGTTAAATTACACCTACATCGATACGGGTGCGATGTACCGGGCAGTGACTTTGCAAGCACTCCGGGAGCATACTTCGGTAAAGGATGAGGATGAAGTCGCCAGAATTGCAGATAAAATAAATCTTAGATTCGCAAAGAATGATAATAAAACAGTTCTTTTTATGAATAGTGAAAATATTTCAGATGCCATCCGAACGACGGAAATCGATGCGAATATAAGTCCGGTGGCGGCCAATCCAAAAGCGCGAGAGATTCTCGTAAAAAAACAACAAGAAATGGGAAAACGCGGCGGGGTGGTTCTTGACGGACGTGACATCGGAACGGTGGTTTTCCCGGATGCTGAACTTAAAATTTATATGATTGCGGGAGTAGAGGAACGGGCAGTTAGAAGAAAAAAAGAGTTGGAACAAAAGGGGGTGCAAATCGATTTACAAAAAGTGGTTGAAGATATTCGCTATCGGGACGAACAGGATATGAATAGAAACCATGGTCCATTAATGAAAGCACCGGATGCCGTAGAAGTGGATACCACAAATTTATCAATTGAAGCACAGGTGGAGAAGATTTTGGACCTGGCAATTCAACGAATTAAATCTTTACATTAAAATTTTTTACACCCCTTATACCTGATAATGAACTTGATTAATATTAAAAAAATCAATATATTTGCGCAAAAATAAGCGGAGGTGCTTAGCGACCGTACTGATACTGAAATTTTGAGTAATGTTTTTTGCAGAAAAGGATTTAGCCAGTTTTGAAAAGATCACTATACCTCACGCTTATTATCGGTTTTTTAAACCTATCGGTGATCTCCGTATATTCCAGCGGATTACAGCCACCTCAAAAACCACCTGGCGTTGTGCCAGTCTTTGAGCAAGAATATCCTGGTCTGTGGCAGTTTTACCAGGATTCTACCTTATTAACAGCGCGATCTTCCAATTTAAAACGCGTTGAAAAATTGGACAGCACTCAGCAACATGTTCGCATCCACGAATATCTCTTCGATAAAGATTACCGCCTGCCTGCTTCTATGAATTTGGAATATTATGTGCAACATCGCTTGCAGTTTGACAATCGAATGCTCTGGCGAAAAACAACACTCACCAATTTGTCCCAACGACAGACCAGCGATGGAAAGGGAATTGAACTGAATATTCCTGTCAAGATCAAAAGTGAGGCCTTTCAACGGATATTCGGAGGTGATCAAGTGGGATTGCGGGTGACCGGAAACATTTCTTTCGAATTGGCAGGCCGGAAGGAGAATCGGGAAGGTTCTGCTGTTTCTTCCTTTGAACAGCGTGGAAATTTTAGCCCACGCTTTAAACAAACCCAACAATTTCAGGTGGAAGGACGTGTTGGTGATAAAGTGAGTGTAAAAGTAGACCAGAATTCCGAAGCCACATTTGATTTTGAAAATACCTTAAGACTCACTTACACCGGTAATGAAGACGAAATTGTGCAGAGTATTGAGGCCGGAAACGTCAGCCTGAATTTGCCAGGCACCAATTATGTGTCTGCCAGTTCCAAGCATCAGGGACTATTTGGACTGAAGACCTCCATGCAAATGGGTAACTTAAGTTTTATCGGAATCGCCAGTTTGCAGCGTGGTGAAAAGCAAAAACTTACCAAAACCGGCGGTCAGGATGAAAATACCTTTCGAATCAAAGACTACGAATATATGAGGGATCGCTTCTTTTTTGTGGACAGTATTTACGCTGCAAATTTTGAGTCCAGTTATAATCCACAAAATATGACCTGGGAAGTATTTGGGGGCGGGGCGTACGAAATTACTCAACTCGATGTGTGGATAAAAGACCAGCCAACCGAAGACACCCGTCCCGGATGGGCGGCGGTTAATCCCGATGATCCTGACCTGGTGCCCGATCCCAATAATCTGGAAAGTCTGGAAGGTAAAGATAAGCCCGGTGAGTTGGAATTTTCCTATTTCAGACGATTGAGGTATCCGGAAGACTATGGTTACGATGAATACCGCGGATACTTTTGGTTGAGACAAAATGTGGATGAAAATGACATTGTGGCGGTGGCATATGAAACAGCCGGTGGCGATAAAAAAGGTAAGTTGTACAATGAGCTATCCGATTCTGCAACTGTTTTGTTGAAAATGGTAAGACCTTCGGGTGCAAAACC
>CAZVKP010000247.1:0-5741 GCA_964627635.1 uncultured Calditrichaceae bacterium
CGAAAAGTTCGACAACCTCCGCATTCACAATGTCTGCGGTAACCGGTTCATGGGGACTGACTCGCGCTACCTCGCCGTTATTATCCCTGGCATAGAAAGAAACAATATTTCCATTCTGATTTTTTTCAAAACCCTTTGAACTCTCTACAAACACCTTGATACTCTGGTTGATCTCGCCGCCCGAGCGGATTTTCTCAAAAGAACCGATCTCTTCTTTGGATGTCAATGTATAGATCGCATACAGAACGAAAAGAGAAAAAATTACGATCCCTAACTTTGCGGGTTTGCTCATGGTTATTCTCCTCTTATAATAAAAGTTCCAATTTTTTATTGATATATCAACAAAACTGCATTGTTGATTAAACTGACACAAACAATAATAATGATATATTTATGGTCCATGCAATAATTTTAAAAAGCAAGATGACAAAAAGTGAAGGAAAAAATTCAATGCCAGAACCTACCTGTCTCTTTTGGCGCGATTCATTTTGAAAATTCAAAACCACATTTGTTGCAATTTGTCTCGGTGCAGTTACTTTAAACTGCGGCAACCGGTATCAGTTGAGTGGGTTGAGAAGTTTGATGCCGGAAGATAAAATTCGCGGCTGATTTTGGTTGTATTTCAAACTTTTGTCCTGTCTGCTAAAATTTCAATTGAAGCATGGTCAGAATTTCAAAGGCATCATCCTGTGCGTTAAAGCGGGTATTTGCTAACTGAGAGGCTTCATCAGCCATTTCGTAAATCAGATTTAGCTGTAGGCGAAAGATACCATCCCGGTACCAATTATTCCCGATGACAATCGAATTTATTCGCGAAGGTCCGGCAAGACTGGGGTGTCTATCGCCATATTCGGCTCGTTCCACCCGTCCGGTGAGTTGCAAACCGTCTGATGTATTGCCAAATAAAAAATAACCGACTTCCAGATATCCGCCCCGGAATGTCTCGACCTGTTGGATTTCAGAAAGTGCTGAAGAAAAGTCGTAGTGAAAGCCTTCTGCCCGCAATAGGAAGGGATTTCGGTTGTATTCAAAATCAAACAGATAGCCCCACCGCTCACCATAAATCTTCGCTTCATTAAAGCTATTAAAGGTATGGTCTACCAATTTTAAGCTTTGTGGTGCTTCATTCGCATAATTGAAGCTTCCGCCGATTCGTAATTGATGGTTAACTTTATACACCAGACGTCCCTGAAGGTCTTTGCTATCATTATTTTCACGAATATTGGCTGACGCTTTTCCATTGCCGTTGGTGATGCTGAGGTAATATTCAAATCGGGGGAGTTTTCCATAGAACATGAATCCGTATTGGGTATCCAGTCCCGGTAACAGGAAAATTGAATTTAGTCCGTTGTAGCGCTCCACTGATGAAAGACTCCTTGATGAGCGGGTGTTTTCCGGTGAAAATGGGGTAATAAATTTACCTACTTGAATTTTATGTTGTCTGAAGTACCGGATATCAAACTGAGCGAGAACCATTTCCGTACGGTTTCCCCGGGCATCCAACTCCGCAAATATCTGGTAGCGATCTTTATAATCGAAGATAAAATCCAGGCGGGAGCGTCGAATAAAAAATTCATTATCAGCCGCTTCTTTTTGTTTTACATCGTGATAGGTGAAGGTGCTTTGAATGTATCCGAGCAGTCTCAATTTCCACATTTCATCTTCAGAATAGACATTTAATCCACCGCCGGGTTTATAAGAAACCGTCTGTGAAAAAGCTGTGGAACTGGCAATCAAAATTCCAAAAAGTAATATGAATAATCTATGCTGTATCCTCATTTTCGTCTCCCGAACATTGCATGATGACCACTGTGACTTAATAATTTATTACCTCTTAATAAACATCTGTAAAAATATCTATTTGAACGTTTAGGTGAGAATAACTGATATATTCCCGGTATAATGTCTCTTAAAAAAATTAAATTTAACGGTTATTTTTAATTTACTGAAAATTCTTTCACCTTATCAAATGGCAGATGATCCCCTTCATCTTTGCCGTAGTATGCCACCTGAATTATTCCCCCCCGATCAATCAGAAAATCTGCTGGCATAGTCGTTATGCTGCCTTTGATTGTAGTTGGTATATATCCTTTAAACATTGCTTTGAACAATGTAGGCATGCGCAATAACATTCCTTTTAATACTCCTGATATGGAGTGTTCGACACCATACTCTCTGTAATATTTGTTATGTTCATCTGCTAAAATGAAAAATGGAGCCTTGTGTCCTTCTGTATGGCGTATCAGATTTTCCAGCGACGAATCAAAAACAGCAATGATGGTAAAGTCGTTTCCAAACTCCTCAAATCGTTTAACAAGTTCATTTACTCGCAAATTACAAAAAGGGCAACTTGCAAAACGTAAAAACGACAACATGAATGGTTTTCCCTTTACGCTTTCGAAATCAAACGTCGAGCCGTCAATTGCAGGAAGTCTTATGTTTTTTGCTTTTACACCAGATGTGAGCCTCATTTAATTTCCTTTATGTTAATTGCTTAATATTTTAGATCAGCAGCCGGAACTGTAAATTTCGGTCTGCCGGAGCCCATTGTTAGCATTTTTCTGCTATCATCAACATTTCCGAGTCTTCAGTGGTTAATTCATCATTTCGGTTTATCCTTATGTTTTTATGTTGACGTCGAACCTTATGCGTAAAAGGAAGTGCACTGCTATACAGTTAAGGTTTTACACATATCCTTCCGCCTTATAGTTTTTGTAACCTGCCTCAGTTAGCCGGGAAAGCTCTTCAAACAGCTTATCATCAAGTGATTTAAAGTTAAAGCAAGATTTGCCTTGCATCCGATGCTTTAGTTCCGGTGAGATGTTGTCCAGTAATTTCGGAAAAGCGTACACCGGCATCACGTGATAACTAACGTAGGCTTTTTTTATTTGAACGGCACCGAAGAACATTGGCTTCTTGTTCTTCATTAAATGTTTCGTGTCCAAATAGAAATTGCCCGGCTCATCTTTTACGCAGGTTAACTCACCGGCATACTTGTTCAATATGCTCCTGAGTTTGGCGAATATCTCCTGAAATTGGGAAGGATTACTCATGATTATATCTAACTTTACCTTTTGGTATTACAGGAAACTTTGTGGAACGTTTTCCCATTGAATTAAAATTGTTATACACAGAGTTCGGCTGCCTGTCCGGCAGACAGGCGTTGTCTACTTCTACAAAATCAACAGACATTTAACGCAATTCCGGTTTGATCTCCGCATCAACGCAGAGCGTTGATGCGAGAGGGAAGTGGATTGACAGTGACATCAGAACTTTCCCCGCTTGCGTTCTTTGGCAGGCAGCACTTCCAAACAGGTGGTCCACCAGCCGGTTAAGATGGTTTCCACAAATTCTTCGGGGATGTGCTCTTCCCGCATTTCCCGTGCCAGGCGCCCGTAATCATATTCAACCGGGATGTAAGATATATCGGGCTTCCCGTTCTCAATTTCCAGCAGGGTGTACCCGACATGCGTTTTCCCGTTATTCTCCGGTCTGCCGATGACACCCACGTTCACAAAATAGTGATTATCAGGTAATTGCCGCTGCCAGTGCATTCCGGTATGGGTCGCACAGATGATGTCCGCCTGATAATCCCGGAACAACTTATCCAGAAAATGATCCGGTGTGGTGGATTCCCACAGAAATTCGTTCATTTTACGGGGAGATCCGTGACTCAATAATATCCGGTAATTTCCGATTTCAAACCGGATTTCCCTGGGAAGCTGTTTCATCCATTTCTTATTTTCCTCACCAGTGTTTTGATAGGTGTAATCGTAGCTTAGTTTGGCAAAGTAATTGTCCCGGGGATCGGTGTACCCGCACTGGCAGTCATCCACATCATTTCCAAGTGAGTTATCATAATTCCCCTGCACCACCGGTATGTGGTGTTTGTGTAAAATGGGAAAAACCCGGTCGGGGTGTGGACCGAATGCGCCCAGGTCTCCCAGGCAGTAAATTGCATCGACACCTCTGCTCCGGGCATCCTGAATGGTTTGTTCCAGCGCCAAATAGTTATTGTAAACACCGCCAAATAAGGCAATTCTATTACGCATCGCGATTCACCGAATTGAAGTTTGAACAAATAGCCCCGTATAAATAGCAGGTAAAGCAAGCTTGTTGTTTTATTTCATAGGGCACCATGGACTCATGTAGGGTCCGACCCAGGTATGCCTTTGGCTCCTCGATGAGGATGGGACAAACATACACACCGCGGTTGGTTGCCATCCGCGCATTGGCACAGATTAACTGATCCGCATCAAAACCGTCCATCATTTCTTCAGTTACATACTCATAGCGGTCGTAACCCTGGGTTCGGACAATTTCGCGCCCCAGTTTTAATGAAGGAAGAATTTTAATTCTGGGACGATGGTAACCGTTTTGTTTGAGTGTTTCCGTAAAGCCGGCTAACACGTCATCGGTTTCATATTCCTCCCAGGTTTGCACGATGGTGATGATGGGAAGAAATCCGTATTTCACCAGTCCCCGCACACCGCTCATGGCTTTTTGGAAAACCCCTTTCCCCCGGATGGCATCGTTCATCTCTTCGGTGTAACCGTCCATGCTCACCCGGATTTCCAGGGAATAGCGGGTTTTGCTTTCCATTTCTGCCAGTTTGCGGGGAATATCCCGCCGGATGAGCATGCCGTTGGAGAGAACTGTCGCCGGACCATATTGCAGCGTTTTCTCCAATATTGGTAATATGTCCGGATTCATGAAAGGTTCGCCTCCGGTGAAATAGTATTCCTTTACTCCCAATGCAACCGATTCCTCCAGATAGCTTTCAACCTGCGCCAATGTCATAAATTCAAAAGTATGATTGGTGGGGCTGCAACTGATAAAACAGTGATTACAGGCAATGTTACATAATGTGCCGCTCACCTGAAACCAGAGGTGGTCCAGCGCATCGATTCGTATTTTGGGATGTTGCAGTTCTATAGTGTCTGTTGATTTCATTTTTCACCATGTTTTATTCTACTTTTAACAACAAGAATAAATCCCCCGTTAAATAATCTGTAGGATATTTCCTCTCTCGATCAATGAGGATTTTCGTTATTCCCCCCTTTGATTAAAAGGGGGGACAGGGGGGATTCAATTATTAAAGGCTCTAAATATTATATCTCGTCTGTTGTCTTAAATCAATTGATTTGTCCACTCTTATTCTGAACAGTGCTTTCAGATTTATATTATAAAGTTTACAAAATTTATAAATCCTCCTTAATCCCCCTTTTTCAAAGGGAAAAATTTTTAGCTTAGTGGTTGTAAAATATATGTAATAGATATAGCATTTACTTCCCCTTAACGTTTGCCCGTAAGAATACTGGCTCAAATTTTGGATTTATTTCATTTGTTTCCTCTGCCAGTGATTGATCCCAGTTATGTCAGTAATTTTATTGCTTATCTCGTGTCTATTCTTACGAACAATTAATATCGTATCAATAATTGTCATGCGCAGTTAGTTCATTAATAAACAGAAATTAATTAATTGTAAATTAAAAAATTTGATCCTATCGCAGAGACCGCAAAGAAGGGCAGAGAGACAATTTTAAATTTTTCATTCATAATTTTTATCTTGTTGTTATAAATAATAGACCTTTGTTCATTTATATTCGAACTGTTCTCAAGGAACTCTGCGACCTCGGCGCTCTCTGCGTTGAAGAAATATACTCAATACCTGCATTTTTTTTGAATAGCATTTACTTCCCCTTAACGTTTGCCCGTAAGAATACTGGCTCAAATTTTGG